>JBBTGK010000289.1:0-5246 GCA_038060635.1 Cyanobacteriota bacterium
TTTGTCTCCTCTTGGTGAAAATTTTACACCTGTATCATCCAAAGGATTATCTGTAAGTCTAGTTTGATTTTGACCTTCTCCATCCATTACATAAATTTCAGGATTTCCATCTCTTTCAGAGGTAAAAGCAATTCTCAAAGCGTTTGGCGACCATGTTGCATTATAATCATCAGAGGTACTATTTGCCGTTAGATTCTTTTTATTGCTTCCATCTGCATTCATTACCCAAATATCACCATTACCTGTTTCTGTTGAAGTGTAAAGCATTTTAGTTCCATCATAAGACCATCTTACATTTAATTCATCTATACTAGGAGTATTTGTTAGGTTTTTATAACCAGTTCCATCTGGTTTTATTGTACAAATATCAATATAATCATTATTATTTAATTCTCGATATTGTATATTTGTTTTGTCTGGATTCCAATCTGGACCATAATTATATGTACTTTGATGATTTGTTAATCTATTTTGATTACTTCCATCTGTATCCATCAAATATAATTCTTGGTTTCCATCTCTCCCAGTATCAAATACTATTTTTGAGTTTAGAGCGATTATTTCTATTGCTCTTCTGAATGTTAATTCACCGCCACCAGCTTTTTTGATTATTACATCTTTTAAACCAGGAGGAACATTATCAGGTATTCCAAAAGTATAAAAGCTTTTTGCACTTCCTAATATTGGTAAGGTTACAGTTGTTTGAGGATTTTCTACAGGGGCATCTCTTAGTTCTACTACTGCTCCTTTTATGTCTGTTATTCCTTTTACAGAAAAAGCAAGCGGTTTTCCAGGTGTAGCAGGAATAGGTGCTGGCGGTCCATCTATTAGAAAATCTGATTCAGTTAATAAGTAATCTCCGATACGAATATTACTTTTAGAATTATAGCCATAAGCTAAAGCTACAACTGCAATAGCTTTTTTAAATTCTATGTTTTTAAAACCAGCATCACCTGCTACTTCTATAATAAGGTCATAAATTCCTTTATTTTGTGAATCATTTATATTTACACTAGAAGGAACACCAATAAGTAGGTATCTCTCTACTATTTTATTTGTATATTCAGTTTGGGTTCCAAATCTTACACTTGATAGTTTATCTTTTAGGCTTAAAACTTGATCAGGTGTTAATGCTAATGCTATTTTTTCACCTCTTACGACATTTACTGGAGTTGGTTGATTTTGGTAAGTAACAGCGTATGTTTCTCCAGCTAGTATATCCTCTACGATTGATTTTCCAACAAAAGCAAGACCTATTGAATATTCTTTAAAATTTGGTGGGTTTGCTGGATCGATAAAAGGTGAACCATCTGGAACCATTTCTTCTGTTGCATCAATAGATGGAACATTATCTAGCACAGATATATAAAAACGATCTGAATTTAATATATTTTCCGTTTTTAGGTTTTTCTTTGACACTTTTTTACCAGTAATTGGATCTATTTCGGTTACGTATAAATGTGTACTAGAATCAAATTTTTTAAATAATTCTGGATTAAAAAAGAATTCAATTTTATTTTTTACTATATTTACTTCAGAAAGTGATGGGGTATATAAATAAGCTTCATTTGTTATTGGATTTATAAAAGCAACTGCAACTTTAGAATTATTTTGATTAATATCAAAATAATTCCCTTCAATACTTAATGTTAAACCATTTTCTATAAATATAGCACTTGCATCTTTCTCAACTATTTTTATATTTGATATTGATGGTGTTGGTATTGTAATATTAAAGGCATTTTTTATTTCAAAATTATTATTAGTTGATTCTACAATTAAAGACTTTATACCTTCTGAAGATGCTGTATTTGCCTGAAGTTCACATATAAGCAATCTATTTTGTCTTTCTATAATATTTATCTTTTTTTTAGCCCCATTTGATTCTACAAGAGATACAGCGGCATTTGCAGTATCACCTAATACAGAAATTCCAAAAACATAAGAAGAATATTTCATAACTTGTGTGATACCAACAAGACTTGGATCTTTAGGAAATGTATTTGATGGATCTGATTTAAATAAAGCTGTTGTTGTTCCTGGGGAATTTGAAGCAGAATAAACACCATCTACAAAAGATTGATCAAAAGGAAATATTTTTTTTGCAACTTTTGCACTTTCACTAAAAGCTTTAACAAAATCTATCATATATGCAAATTGGAGCGGATTTTGTTTTAACATGTTAGTATTTGGTCTTAAATATTCTCCCAAACTTTGTTTTAAAATTTCCTTTATTTTTCCAGAAGATATTAAATTTTTATTACGTGGTGCAATTTCCCTTATTAAGGAAATAAAACCCGCTGTAAAAGGTGTTGCAGCAGAAGATCCTCCAAAATTTACAACTTTATCTAATTTATTACTTGAGTTTTTATTATAAGAATATGCAGATGGGACAATTATTCCATCTCCTGGTGCATAAACAGTATCATTGCCAAATGAACTCCAAAAAGGAACAGAAAAATGTGTTGTCTTATTTACTGATATTGGTTTTCTTGTATTAAAAAATAAAAATGGCTCAGGTAAAACTCTTGCTGTATTATCCGCTGGAGCTACGGGGCCTACTTTTATAGCAGTACTAGAGAAAGAAGCAGGATAATCATTTTTTATAACATCAATATTTCTTGCTTCTGCATGATCATCAATGGCTAATAAAACAGATATATTTTCATTATCACATTTCTCAATTTCATCAATCAAAGAAGATTTTGGAGAAGAATTTGAATTGATAATTTTATCATCAATAAAAAAAGATTGTAAAATATCATCTGATTGGTATCCTACACTCATAGATATTATATCAACATTCATATTTTTTCTAGCTCTGTTAACAGAATAAGCCATATCTTTTGTTGTATATATCCCGTAAGGAACAACTTTTGAATCATAAGCAACACCTGAAGGAAAATCATTACTTTTTGAACCAAAACCAGTTGAAGCACAGTATTGCCCATGATTTACAACTATGCAATCTCTAATATTTTGGCTATCTAAAATAGCAAGAAGTAAAGTATAAGCAGAACCTCCTAAAGGGTTTAAATAATTTGGTAAAGATTGAAATAATAAAATTCCATAAAAATGAATATACCATTCATCAAAAATTTTTCTATGTTTAAGAGAGGTTGTAATATTATCATCTTCACATTTTACAAAGTCCAGTGGAACTTTTGTTTCATCTTTTATATATCTAGAATTACCTGATGAATCTTTCATATAATCATGATTAATATTAAAACCATCATCAATAATAGCAACCTTTACGTCTTTTCCTGTCGCTATTTTCTGTAAATCAAAAATATTTGTCAAATCCTTTTCCCAGTTTTTAAAAAAGAAATTAGAATGATCAACTCCGTTTGTAGAAGATTCTCCATATACACCATAATCAGGATTATTAGCTTTTTTTAGATCTAAAAAAACACTGAACTCAATTGATTTTATTAAATCTGGATAAGAAGTTAAAAAATCAGCAAATATTAAAAAAGTTTTCATAGAATTATATGATGAAAATTCAATACTCTCAATATTTTCTACAGAAGCATTACTAAATTTTTTTAATATATTTGCCATATTATTTACAGGTGATTTAGATAAATCTAATTTAAAAGCATAGGTGTCATCAAAATGATCAACTATAGTAGCATTATACAAATTTTTAAATATATTTGCTGATGAATCATCTTTAAATTTTAACATTATAATTTCAGATTCAAAAACTAAGTTATTTTTTCCATTTATATTAAAAGATGAACTTGACATTGTTTCATTTATTTTTATATCACCATTATATGGTTTTAAATTTTCCATAGATTTTGGATCATTAGGATCAAAAATATTAAAATCATTAGCTTTTAAATGTTTCTCATTAGTTTCGTGATTTCCTAAAGGATTCTCTCTTTTTCTAACATATCCAGCAGTTCCTCCTTCAATAATCATAACAGTGAAAATACTTTTCTTTTTACCCTGTAATTTTATAGATATTTGATTATTAGAATTTAATAATATTGATTCTTCCGTAGCTTCATCATTGCATCTAAAATCTTTATTTTTAAACCAATCATAACTATTTATGTTTACATTTCCTGTAACTTTATCATTTTTATCCTTATCATTACCTCTTTTTACATAAAGTGTATATCTTTTTGAAGTATCATTTATTCTAAATTGTTTTACAATCTCAAAAGATCTATTGCTTTCCATTGTATATGATTCTTGAAAAACAATATTTCCTGTTGGAACATTTTTTATATCAAAACCATAAGAAGCAACAGAAAAAACTTTTTTATCTTTATTATTTGGGTTTAACAAACCAGTATTTATTTTTAAGTCAATATCTCCATTATAATCTTTTTTATTATGATATTTTTCTAATAGATCTTTTTTGTAATTCAGATAAAATTCTTCACTTTTAGAGTTAATATTATCTATTTTATTTACATTAGTTTTTATATTAAAAACTCCACAGCTCATTACAATTAGTGGAATAATTGTAGAAATTATTTTTTTTGTAATCTTTTTAGTCATTTTATTTCCTTTATTTTAGTTTATTAAACAGAATCATTAAATGAATAATGTTTAATATCAGATTTTAAATATAAATGTTCTTTTTTTGAATTAATGATTTCAATTACTATATAAGATGTTATCCCATCTGAATAATCATAAAAGTATTGTTTATTATTATCATAATTTGTAGTAGATAAATATAAAGAACCATCGGATATTTCTTCTCTTCTACTAGAATGATTAAATTTTACTTTATAGTAGAAAATAAAAATATTACCTAATAAAATATCTTTTGGTAATTTAAATGTACTTTTATTTTTTGTATAAAGTTTTATATCTACAGGGGCACTATAAGGATCTACTCTAGGAAAAAATTTACTTAAAAAAACGTCTTCTCCATTTATATTTATAGATTGAGGTGTATTCGCAAAACTCAATTCATAAACATCTATAATAGGATTTCTACAAGAAATAATAAAAATAAATGATGATAAGATTATATACATTAAAAACTTTTTCATTTCTAAAACTCCTTAAAAGTAGTCCCAAAAGGAGTTGAATAATTTATTGTATGCTTCTTACTCATATCAAATTTTTCTGGGTTTGGAATATGTACAATAGTTTCAAAAGTTCCATTAGAAAGAATATTAGTCTGGTGTCCAAAAATAAAAAAATTATCTATGGTCGAATAAGAAAAACGATAATACATCATAAAATTACTACCTGTTAGTTTCAAATTAACTGGT
>JBBTGK010000290.1:0-7428 GCA_038060635.1 Cyanobacteriota bacterium
CATGATCAGAAATATATACTTTATTATCAGAAGAAACAACAATAGAGCTAGCTGATTTAAGATTGTTACTAGAATTACCTTGACCAGCAAATTCAAATAAATGCTTATAATTTTTATCAAAAACCCTTACTTTGCAATCATCTGAATCTAATATATAAATATTTTCATTATTATCTTGTGATATTGCACAAGGCGAGTTCATATTTTCATGACAAAGAATAAAATTTAAATTACCTATTTTGTCTAATATTTGAACCATTTTATTTTTTGTATCTGCTACAAACAAAAACCCTTTTTTTGATAAAAAAATATTTCTTGGTGATGAAAATTTAGTATCTAAATCATTGAATGTTCTTAGGTGTTTTATATTTAATTTAGAATCATAAAAATCTGCAATTTCTGAAACTCTGTTACTAGATTTTAAAATAGAATTCATTAACTTTTTAGATTTTTCTACTAATGTATTACTATTTACATTTTCGTGTGTTCCCTTTTGGCTAAATTTAAAAGTTTCTTTTGGTTTTGTAATATTTTCTAAACTTAAATCATTTAAAATAGCTGAATTCATTATTAGAAACTTTTGTAAATTTAAATCTTGAGAAATTTCACTAAAATTTTGGTATCTTTTCTCAGGGTTTTTTTCTAAACATTTCATAATCATATTGCATATTTCAATAGGAAGAGATGAGTTTATTTCGCTTGGTTTTATGGGATCTATTTGCATTATATTCATTATTGATTGACCTATTGAATCTGATTCAAAAGGTAATTTACCAGTAAAAAATTCATAAAACATAACTCCATAAGAAAAAATATCTGATCTATTATCAACTAATTTTAAATCATAAAGTTGTTCTGGAGACATGTACCCTATAGTTCCAAGAATGGTTCCATTTTGAGTTAATCTTTTTTTTGTAGGATCATTTTTTTTATTACCAGCAATACCAAAATCCATTATTTTAACGGTATTTTCATTTATTATTCTAATATTTTCTGGTTTTATGTCTCTATGTATTATTCCTCTTGAATGAGCATGAGCAAGTCCATTTACAATTTGAATCATAATATCTATAATATCTGAAAAGGAATAAGATAGATTTTGATCTATATAATCTTTTAAAGTAATTCCTTCTAAATATTCCATTGCAATAAAATGAATATCTTCATCTTTACCAACTTCAAATATAGTAACAATGTTTTGATGATTTAAACTTGCTGCAGAAAGTGCTTCTCTTCTAAATCTTTCTATTAAGTCATCTCTTTCTTCTTTATCAATTAAATTACTAACTATAAGTTCTTTTACTGCTACTGGTCTATTAAGCGTTGGATCTTGAGCTAAATAAATTACTCCCATACCACCTCTACCAATTTCTTTTATTAATTGGTATTTACCGAGTAATATTTTTTGGTCTTCTTTTTCCATGCGAATAAAACTAAATTGATTGTAATCTTTTTCTATTTATTATCTAAATGTAGCTCTCAATATTCCATCAGGAGATTTTGGAGTTTGAACTGGTTGAAATGCAAACAAGCTTGTATATCCTAAAGGTCCTGTAGGTGCTAACTGAATATCTATTTGTGGTAATGGTGCGTTTCCATGTATAGCAATAACATCCATTAATTTTGAAATGATACTTCTTACAGGATCTCTTATTGTAAAAAGAAATATTTCAATTTCTTTTTCTTTTTTTGCTGCTTTCTCTGCAAGAGTAAGGGGTTTTCCTTGTCTTTGATCCTCATCTTCTATTACAGATCGCTTAGAATCTGGAAGCTGATAATCACCATAGCTATATCCACTACCACCTAATCTAACACCTGCCGTAGAAGTTGTCATTGAAAAAAACCTCATAAATTTATTAATCTACAATATATTATATTAACATAAACAGACAAAAATATATTATAATTTTACATAATGAGAATAATAATTTTAAGTTAAACTTTAAATAAAAAAATTATGGAAACAAAATCAGAAAAAAACGAAAACAATAAAAATGTTTTTTCAAAAGAAGAACTTAGTGTTTTGGTTGGAAAAAATAATACTCAAAAGCTAGTAAAAAAATTAGGTTTAATAAATATAATATGTTTATTTTCTATAGCTTTTCTTCTAATGAATATTTTATATACCATAAATGTTGACTTGCATTTAGTTGAACAAAGTACTTTACTAAAAAAAGAAAATGTTCAAGTTATGATAGAACAAAAAAAGTTAAAAAAAGACATTAATTTTTATAAGAAACAAGAGGGTATTGAAAAACTTGCACGAGAAAGTTTAGGACTTATAAAATCAGACGAAATACCTGTAAAATATATTGATAGTCAAAAAAAGAATTAAATAATGAGTTTCAGTTCATTAATAAAAGAAATAAAGATTGATAAAGGTGTTTTTAGTGTAAAAACATCTTTAGGAAAATTTTCAGCTTCAGAAAGTTATAAAGAACAATTATCATTAGGTTTATTACCAACTGATGCACCCAAAGATTTTAAGGAGGCTATTGCTAATTTATACTATGTTCCTGAGGGAAGAGAAGTTATAAAATATGAAACTCTTCATAAAAGAATACACGATGAAAAAGATATGATATTATCTTTAATTGAAGTTCCAAGTGAAGATGAAAAGAAAAAAGCACAAATTGAAAGTTCTAAAAGAGTATTAAAAGAAAACCATATAAATGATAAAACTTTAGTTATTTACTCACCTTTACTTACATCTAAATTTAATGATAGTGATGAATACGGCAAAGTATCAGCTACTTATGATTCTGAAGAAAAAATTATCTATGTAAAAACTGAATTAGTGAAAAAGACTAATATTTATAAAGAAACTATTTTTAGAGATGAGCTTTTTCCTTTACCAGAAATAGAGGCTGTAGTAATTGAACCTCAAAAAGAAGAAAAGAAAGTTGATATTGAGGCATTAAAAAATAAATATAAATTTGAAAGACCAAAAGGTAAAAGTTTAAGTGAAATAGTTTCAGGAAAAAAACCAAAAGAAGAAGCTCATGAAGAACATAAAAAAGAAGAATTATCTAAAGAAGATTTATTAAAAAGAACTATTGAAAATTCTTTAGGATATATAAAAGGTAAATGGATTAACAATATTTTTAATGTAAATAAAAAAGATTGTGGGTATTTATCACCTATAGAAAAAATAGAGCTTTATAATGATGAAATAATAATAAAATCAAGCCCTTTTACAAATACAGAATGGTGGACTAAATTCACTCCTAATATGGAATGTCCAAGATATATGGGAAGATTAGTTATAGATGATTCTTATATGCCTTTTTGCCTGAAAGGGAAATGTTCTCAAGCTTGTGGTGTTGATGAAGGTTTTACAGAGTTAAGTGCAGCAAGATTTAGATTAATTGAAGAAAAAAATATTATACAAGATGGTTTTAAAAGATTACAAGAATTTTTAGATAGAACTTTTAGACTAACTTCAGAATTTAATGAAACTTTTTCTGTTGATATAAATGTTTATTTAGGATCTCAATATCCTCATTTTTATTCTAAAATACCTCAACCTTTAGATGATTTTCAAATTCAAAATTATATCTCTGCTTATATGACTTTATATCCTGAAATTAATGATATACGTGGTAATATGGATATAGAAGAATTTTTTATTAGTGATGATTTTGATCCTGTTGATGAATCGGGATTAGTTCATGAAGCTAAAAATTATGCTCTTCAAGAAATGGTTAAACTAGCAGGACAAGAAATGTTAGAAGATGTTGTAAATGCTAGAGCAGGGAAGATTGATGGCAAGTTTTATCTTATTGATAATGGAAAAATGAGATATATTTTAAGACCAAATAAAATAGAAGCTATAAGAGATGAATTGTATATGGGAAATGTTAGTTATAAAAAAGGTCTTAATGAAGTTAAAGAATTTATTAGTGTAACTTTAGGTGGCGGAAGATGGTAACTTTCAGAGGAATAAAATAAATGGAAATAAAGAGAAAACAAGACTTAGATAAAGCTAAAGTTAATCAAGCATCTTCAGGAAAAAAGAAAGAAGCCTCTTTTTATTATTTTAGAGGAATAAAAAATTATCAAGACGGAAATTATCAAGAAGCTGAAAAAGATTTTAATGAAGGTATTTTGATTGGTGAATCTGATTCAGTTGCTTATTTTAATAGAGGTACTTTTTATCTAAGACAAAAAAGATATAAAGAAGCAATACTTGATCTTTTAAAATCTGTTAAATTAAATCCAAAATTTGCTGAAGCTTATTATAATTTAGCTTGTAGCTATGTTCAAATATTAAGTTTTAGAGAAGGAATATCTTGTTTAAAAAAAGCCGTTAAACATCAAAAAATATTTGCTCAAATTGCAGAAAATGATCCTGATTTTACCAATGTAAATAGAATGAAAGAATTTAAAGAAGCTACATTGGTTGTTTAATAATGAAAAAAGTTTTTATATTATTTTTGTTTTTCTTTTCTTTATTATCTAGCTGTGCTACTTATATAAAAGTTAAATTACTTAAGCCCTCTGAAATATATATAGGAAATATAAAAAATGTTTCGGTTTCTGATTTTGATTTAAAAGGTGATTTTTCGAGCAATGAAGAAAAATCTCTTGGAGAAATTGCAGGAAATATTTTAGTTGATGCTATTTTGGGAAACAAATCTAAAGAAGATGATTTTGATCAAGGTAAAAAAGCTTCTGATAAATTATCTTCTAAATTAAATGAAAATGCTTATTTCAATGTTCTTTCTTCAAATTCAGATAAAAATGATGCAATAATAAAAGGAAGTGGTATATATAAAGTTAATGATTCTGCTATCTGGATAGATGATATTCAAGAAAGAAATGGAATTACTATAAGAAATAAAAAATATAAGGTTTCTAGAAAGGTTTCAACTTTTATTACTTATAATGTTTTAGATTCAAAAACAAATGCTGTTTTGGCTACCCAATCTTTAGAAAGTTCTAATTCTGATTATCAAATAGTTGATCTTCCTGATGATGCAAAACACAGATTAAGAGAATGGAAATCTATGGCTGATGAACAATTAACAGAAATTGCGAATAAAATAGCTTTACAAATATCTCCTCATTATGAATTTGAAGATAGAGAAATAAAAGATGGTAAATCTAAAATGATGAAAAGTGCCTTAGAATATTCAAAATCTGGTTTAATGGAAGAAGCTAAAAAAATATGGGAAGATGTTTTAAATGATACAAAATCTGAAAAAGAAGATATTTTAAACTCAAACTATAATATTGCTATTTATTATGAAATTAATGGTAATTTTGATAAAGCTATTGAATATTTTAATAAATGTTATAAGATTTCAAATAAAAATGATTTTTTTAATGATATTAGTCGAATAAATAAAAGAAAAGAAGAAATTGAAAAACTGAAAAAAAGTGGTGCTAAAGTAAATATTTAACATAAATTAAAATTTACGATTGAAACTTTGAAAACTCATCCTACATATTTTAATAGTAAGATAAGTTTTTATATTATTGTATAATCATTGGTTTCTAATTTTTTCTCTTATTTCGTCAAGAGTATAATCAACCAATAAATTACCATCTCTAAAAATAGCTTTTAGCAGTCCTTCTGTTTCTTGTTTAGGAGTACATTGATCAATTGTTTCATATTCTCCATTTTCATTTTTTATAAGAGCTAAAAGACCTTTATGAGATTTTTTACTTTTATCTGTAACAGGATCTTTTTCTATCTCTCTTTTTTCTCCATTTACTTCAACATAAGTAGCTTTTATTGCAAATCCTAAAGTATCTCTACTATAATTTCTTAAAATACCTCCAACCCCTATTACCAAATTACATGAAGCGTATCCCATTTCTTTCATTCTCTCTAAAGTTCTCTCATATCTTTCCCAATACATTCCATCTCCATAAATAAGACCAATTTTGGGATTAAGAACTTTATAACCTTTATTATTTACACTAGAGCCAAATTTTTCATCTAATAATCTTATCGCTCCTTTCCATTCATTACTTCCTTCAGGGGCACTTGGATCTCCACAAATAATATATTCTGGATTTCCGCTATCTGGTCTAAAAACAACTTTTCCATCTCTTGAAAGTATTTCTTCTTTTAATTCTTCTGCAAATTCTGTTAAAACTCTATAAATATCAAAAGTATCAGATACTATACTTACAATTCCTGTTTTATAAAGTTTGAGCATATTTTTAAAAGCTCCTAACTCATCTTCTTTTCCAAAAGAACACATTACACTATGTTCACTAGCTGGAACAGAAAGCATAATAGGTTTATTCATATCTGCATTATAATATTTTACTGAAAAAGGTAAGGCTGGAACAGTATCACTTCCTAAAAATGAAATTAGATGAGCAGTTCCACTTAATGCAGCACCTTCTTCGCTAGAATCACCTCTGTAACCAAAATCATGGACAGTAAAATCTTTTAAAAACATTAAATCATCAGAAACCGTTTGATCATAGTATTTATTAACTAATTTTCTATATTTATGACAACAAGAAGCAACTGTTATACTGTACCAAAGTTTAAGGATTAAACTTTCTGTGAAACCAACTACCCAATAAAAATCTGGATGAGTATTTGTCATTGTCATAAGAACATTTTTAACTGGCATTATTGTTCCTTCTTCAACAGCTTTTATTTCAAGAGGAAAATAGCCTAATTTACATAAATCTCTCATTTTTTCTTCTACTTCAGGAGAATTTGAACCTAAAATCATTTTTCTATATTTTAAAAACTCTTCACCCATTTCTGGAGTTAATTTTATTGATAAATATTCTTTTAGATAATATTGAAGTCCAAAAAACACTGTTTCATCAAAAACTTTATCTGTTCTTGAAGTTAAATAAGAATAAACTTTATTACATCCAGGTGCATATTGTTCCATATGTCCCATTTTATAAACATCAGTTGCTAATAATGGGTTTTCTTTTGATATTGTCATAATTTTTTCCTCTAAATTAAAATTTTAAAATTGTTTGTTCTATATAATCACTTTTTATATCTTTAAAACTGTTAGTTGTATAAATAGTATCAACATGTTGTTTTAAAGTTTCTTCACCATGAGAAAAAATACCATGAGAAACTATAAGATTTACTTTTCCACAGTTTCTTTTTTTAAGTTCTTGAGCTAGTAATATAAATGTTCCACCACCATCGCAAATATCATCTACAATGTAAATATCTTTACCATGAAAATCATTTACAGAAACGGTTATACTTTTTATATGTCCATTTTCTACATTTCTTATTTTATTACAAGTTAAAATTTCTTCTTGATAATTAAGATATTGGCATAATTTAAATATTTTTTTATAAGCTCCAGCGTCTGGAGAAGCAATTAGATAATTACTTTTATCTTTTAAAACCCCTTCTACAAATTCATAATTAGAAATTGCTTCGGCATTATTTATAAGAGCTAGACATACTTCTGAATGTGGATC
>JBBTGK010000290.1:7438-13979 GCA_038060635.1 Cyanobacteriota bacterium
TTTCTACTTTAGAATATCCTTGAAGATTTAGCATATCAGAAATAACTTTTATAGATAAAGGTTCTCCTTTTACCATAACTCTGTCTTGTCTAGCATAAGGAAGATAAGGAATTAAAACTTCTATTTCTTTTACACCACATCTTTTTAAAGCATCTGTTGCCATTAGTAACATAATAAGGTTATCGGAGCTTTGGATTCTGGTTGTAAGTTTTACTTTGGATTCTTTAATTTCTGGAAGTTTAATATGAACTTCACAATTACTAGGAAAATTAAATGCTTTAAATTCAATACCTTCACCATAAGGCTTGAAATCTTTGTCGAGATTTATTATTATCATAAATCTAACCTTCATAAAAAAAATAATATTTTTACAAAAACTATATTTAGCTTTTAAATACAGTTAGTTGAGCTTTTAATTTATCAACTTGTTTAAAAGTATAACATATGTTTCTAAATTTAACAATATATAAATACAATAATAGCAAAAATATTTAATTTTAATTACTGTAATTCTTTATTAATAAGCTTTTCAAGTTATAAAACAAACTATTTTTGATTAATATTTAGATATTTATAGATACATTTCTTAATATACTTTATATTCATAATTTCATTAAATATTTTTTATAACAAAGTATTTAAAAACACCTACATCAGTGATTTTGAAACCACTCCAACATAAATATCTGAAACATTACCTTCTTTTAAAATCATACAATTTTCCTGAATTGTTGCACCTGTAGTAAAAATATCATCAATTATTAAAACAGTTTTATTTTTTAAATTAACTTTTGCTTTAATAGAAAAAGCCTCTTTTAAATTTTCACTTCTTTCTTGTTTTGATAATGAATGCTGTGCTTCTGTTTCTCTGTGTCTAATTAAGATTTCTTTATAAGGTAAAATTAGATTTTTAGCTACAGATAATGCAATAAGTTCAGCTTGATTAAATCCTCTTTTTTTTAATTTTTCTAGACTTACGGGAATACTTGTAACAAAATCAATTTTTTTATAATTAATTTCTTCTTTTATTTTATTTGCTAAAAAAAAGCCCAAAGGGTCTGATAGTTTTTTTATTCCATCATATTTTAAATTATAAATAACGCCACGTAAAAGACCATTATATGCACCAATAGTTATTAAAGATGAAAACAAAGGTTTTTTTAGATTACAATCGACACACTGATTATTTTTATCGGATATATTTATGTTACTTTTACAAATAATACAAAAAGGCTCTTTTATTTTTTGAAATTGATTATAGCAAGAAATACAAATAAGTTTATCATCTATTCTTGAACATAAAAGACATTTTTTCTTAAAAAACATTTTAATATTTTCTTCAAAGAGGAACGTTTTTAAAACGTTCCATACATATTTGTCTAGCTATTTATTCCATTTCTAACTTATTTTTGGCTAAATTAAAAAGTTTTATACTTAATTTTTCTATTAAATAAAAATCGATTGATTCTAAATAATAAAAATCTTCTTCTTCTAAAAGTGTTTTTAATTTTAATATATTTTGATAACAACCTTTAAAATCGCCATTCATATATAATTGTTCTGCATATCTTAAAATTACTGTAAGAGAATTATGATATATCTCTATTGCTTCTGACATTACCTCTAAAGCTTTTTTATACTCTTTTCTTTTTGAATATTCATAACAGAAAAATAGATATGCTTGAATAAAAACTGGTACATTATAAGCAGCTTTTTTATCCATTTTTCTAACTTCTTCTAAAATAGCTTCTACAGTTTCTTCAGCGGTTTCATATTCACCTAGACAACCTAAAGAAAGACCTTTTAATAATTTATATAAAACTTCTACATAATGTTCTAATTTTTTTTCACCTTCAAGAGCTTTAGTTGTTATTGAAACTACTTCAGAATGATATTCTGAATCATCTCTATATTTTCTATAATTCATTTTTTCTATAATTACATCAGATGGAACTATAGACATATTTTTAGTTTTTGCTATTTTTTGAATATCATCAGTAACATTAGAATTTATTACATGTTTAAATTTTATTTCGTTCATTCTTTTGAAAAGTTTAATATCATAATTAGTATATTCTTTATCATGATAAACTTGAACTATTTTAAAAAGATATGCTACATTTTTTTTATCTAGCATTTTTGCATTTAAAAACTTTTTTGTTTCAATTGTTACTTTTTCAAATCCATATAAAAACAAAATCCAATCTGATGAAGCATATTTGAAAAACCAGTTTAGAGATTCAGCATAATCTTGATTCCATTTAACCCCCCAAATTCTATTGGTATGATTTCTTGCTATACTAATAGTACTATCAGTTGAACCTGTATCAATTACCACAATTTCTCTTGCAAAATCTTTTATACTTTCAATACATTCTTCTAATGTATTTTCATCATTTTTTGTAAGAATGCAAACACTAACACTTGGCTTAGGAGTAGTTTTTTTTATTTCTGCCATTTTATACTTATCTCCTTGGATTTATATAATATTAAACTTTTTCTATTACAGAATAATAATGAGAAGATAAAAAAGGAAATTTTTCTAACATTTGACAAAGTAATATTGAAGAAGGAGCTATTTTTCTTGTAAGAACAGGATTAAAAGTTGTTGCTTTTATATCTAAGAATTTTCCACCTTCAAAAAGATTTTTTAATTCTTTTTTATCTATAGCTAAAGTATCTTTATTAAATGGATTTGGATATCTCATATCATAAGAAAAAACTTTTCCACCTTTTTTTAGAAGTCTGAGCATTTCTGAAGCTAATTTTTTTCTTGATTCTTCATGTTGTATAGAAGATAAAACAGTTGATTGTATAACTAAATCAAAGAGACCATTTGGGTAAGGTAAAATGAAATTTTCAACCATTCTTAAATTAGTATCTGTTAGAGCATATTTAACTTTTTCATATCTTTCTTTTATAATTTCAGTTCCATATATATTTCTTACAGTTGCTCCATATTTAACAAGATTAAATATATCGAATCCATTTCCAAAACCAATATCAATTATTTTTATTGTTGGTAACGTTCTTTGATAGTATTTATTTAAAAAATGGTTTAACATTTTTTCTCTAGAAGACAAAATATAATAATTAGAAGGATTTAATGGAGAATAATCTATTCCTAGAGTTTTCCTATCATCATATATTTCTCTTATTTTATTTACTTCTTCGTTTTCTTGCGTCATCATTAAATATAAAAAATTAAACTCATAAATTGCTAAATCAAAATGCCTAATAAATAATACAATATTTTTTTAAATTAAAAACATTTAAATTTATTTTACAAAATATCTTAAACAAAAATAATATAAAATTATGTTATAATAACACAGTTTTCTAATCTTTATTTGACTATATTGAAAATAATATATAAAATGTTTTGTTTAGAGATAATAAAAATTGATGTTGTAGGATTTTTAGTTTTTACTTATTTAAAAATATGGAGAATTGGTGTAGTGTTAAAAAATAAAAATGAGTTTGAAAAAACTCTAAGAGCCTTGTTTTCTTTGAGTTCTGTGTTTTGGATATTTTCAAACCTTAATAATATCGCAATGGCAGCACCTGCTGAAGCTCAAAAAGCGGCTGCTGGTGGCGGTGGATCTTCAATGATGATAGTAGCTGTTGTTATTGCAGTTGCAGGAGCAGGAGGTGGTGCAGCCTTTGTTGCTATGCAAAAAAAATCATCTGGTGGTACTAAAAAAGGAGGAAATATCGCTCCTCCGAAAGCTTCTACAAATTTAACACCAAATGTTAAAACACCTGTAAATGCACCAACAATAAAATCTCCTGTAAATACACCAGCTCCTAAATCACCTACCTCAACAACTTCTGCAACTGGTCCTTTGCATCCAATGGAAATAACATCGTCTTTACCTCCTCAACATATGCCAGCACCAAAGACAGAAACTATTCCTAAAGTTGCTCCATCTATTCCAACACCTGTTTTCCCTTCAAATAGTAATAGTGGGTTATTTGATTCTAATCAACTTTCATCAGATTTAGATACAATTTTTAAAGATGAAGGTAAAAAAGAAGATAAAAAACCTGAGAAAGCTCCTTTATTTGACTCTAACTTATTAGATGACGATTTAGATTCTTTATTTATAGAAGTAAACAAAAAACCAGAACCTAAAAAAGTGGTTGAAGAAAAAAGAGGTCTTTTTGATTCTAGTCAACTTGATAATGATTTAGATTCTTTATTTAGTACACCAACTGAAACAAAAAAAGCTCCTGAACCAGTAGCTCAAGCTCCTGCTTTTAGTTTAGATTCACTTGATTTTATGTCAAGTCCAACACCTGAACCAAAAAAAGAAGCTCCTTCATCATCTCCTTCTTTAGATTTTTCTGGATTATCGTCTTTCGATTCTACTCCAGCACCAAAACAAGATTCAAATCAAGCATTCAGTTTAGATTCACTTGATTTTCTTTCTTCTCCACCAAAAGAAGAACCAAAACCATCTTCTAACGAAGCTTTTTCATTACCAAGTTTTGATTTATCATCAATAACATCAGCTGCGACTCCTACACCAACACCTTCTGCTACTCCTAATTTAGCAAACTTAGGCTCTCCAGCAGATAGAATAGATTTATCTACTACAACAATGGGAATTAATATATCTGAATATTTAACTTCTATTAATGCAGAAACAACTAGAAAAGAAGAAGCTAAATCTGATAGTGGAGCTATATCAATTGGTAAAATGACTGTTGATCAAAGTGCTTTAGAGGAAATAATTAAAAAAGCTGAAAAAGGTGGAAAAGCAGGTTTAACAACAACACAAGTAATAACTGCTGTAAAAGGTAAAACTTTAGATACTCTTCTTGTTGACATAAATAATGTTCAAGGAATAAAAGGTAGTATGATTGTTGGTAAAGACGGTTTAGTAATTGCAAACACAATGGGACCTGATGTTGATAAAGATTTAGTAGGTGCATTAACCTCTTCTTTATTTACCAATATTGAAAACCAAGTTAAAAAGATAAAAAAAGGTGCTTTAAAAAAGCTTACTGTTGAAACAGAAATAGGTACATATATATTGACTGAAATAGATATGGGTACATTGGTTGTTTTTAGTCAAGATAGACAAAAAATTAACTTTACAAATATCTTTAGAGCTATATCTGGTATAACTGGTAAAAAATAAATATTTTTTAGAACTAGCCTGAATTTAATTATAAATTCAGGCTTTTTTTATTTATGTTTTTTGTTTTAAATATTAGAATAACCTGATTTCGATAAAAAATTCTAATAACAAAATGAAATTAGGGCAAAAACAAGGGGCTGAAGCCGCCTTGTTCAATAAAATATACATGTATTCTCGTGAATAATGTGAGTAAATACTACGAATCAGCCCCTTGAAAATAATAGCTATGTGTAAATTAATTTTAATGTTTTTTATTTATTTTGTATTACCTATTATCAGTATATTCCAGAATATAAATTTGTAGAACCCAAGTTAGAATAACAAAAATCATCTCTAAATCATAATAATCAAAAAAATCACAGTTCAGACTTTATATATTTATTTTATTTTTCTAATTCTATTATTATAACTATCTGCAACAAAAAGATTACCAGAAATGTCTAATGCTAATCCAGCTGGTGTAGCAAATTTTGCGTTAGAAGCTATTCCATCAGCAAAACCAAATTCACTCCCAGCAAAAGTACTAACAATACCTGAAGGAGTTATTTTTCTAATTCTATGATTATAATCAGTAACAAAAAGATTATCTAATTTATCAATGACTATTCCTATTGGCTCACGAAATTTAGAATTAGAACCGATTCCATCAGCAAAACCATATTCACTTCCAGCAAAAGTACTAACAATACCTGAAGGAGTTATTTTTCTAATTCTATGATTATTATTATCAGCAACAAAAAGATTACCAATGCTATCCATTGCTAATCCAACTGGAGATTTAAATTTAGCATTAGATGCGTCACCATCTGCAAAACCACTTATACCGTTACCTGCAAAAGTACTAACAATACCTGATGGAGTTATTTTTCTAATCCTATCATTATCAGTAACAAAAAGATTACCAGAATTATCAATAACTACACCTCCTGGACTAGAAAATTTAGCATTAGATGCGTCACCATCTGCAAAACCGCTTATACCATTACCAGCAAAAGTACTAACAATACCTGAAGGAGTTATTTTTCTAATTCTATTATTATGAGTATCAGCAACAAAAAGATTACCAAATTTATCTATTGCTAATCCTCTTGGATATTGAAATTTAGCATTAGGTGCGTCACCATCAGCAAAACCGATTATACCATTACCAGCAAAAGTACTAACAATACCAGATGGAGTTATTTTTCTAATTCTATCATTATCAGTAACAAAAAGATTACCAGAATTATCAATAACTATATCTCCTGGACTAGAAAATTGGGCATTAGATGCGTCACCATCAGCAAAACCTTTTATACCATTACCAGCAAAAGTGGAAACTATAGTACTTATTGGAGTGGGTGTTGGAACTGGAACTATAGTACTTGTTGGAGTAGGTGTTGGAACTGGAACTA
>JBBTGK010000291.1:0-6148 GCA_038060635.1 Cyanobacteriota bacterium
GTTTCTTCTGATATATGCCCTACTGATTCGCAATAATATGAACGTGTCCATAATGATAACATAAGTTATAAATAGCTTTATTACTATGAGTCCATCTTTTATTCATAATTATAATTATATCAAATAATATACAAATGACAAATAGATAATATAATAAAGATAAAATTCATCCTACGTCTGAAGACAGTAGGCTTTCTTTTAAAGATATCGTAAAACATTATGACCCCAAGGTATTTGTAAAACAAGTTTTTTTACATTTTCTAATTGGGAAACGCTCTGTTTCCCAATTAAGGATTCAGAATTATATTCTTTAAAAAACTGGGTCATGAATTTTAAATTTCTTTCTGAAAACCCTTTTATTTCTGGTAGTTCGTTAATAATATCCTTTGATAATTTTGGAATTATTGCATCACCCCAGTTATTTTTATTTTGTAAGTCATATATTATTTTACCAATATCAAAATACATTGAAATCATTTCAGCATTGGCAGAAAAAATAGCTTTTACTTGTGCTTTTTTTATTCTATTTTTTACTTCTTCTAATATTGAAGTATAAAGATTTATATTATTATTTTCTGTCATAATAACCTAGTTTTTCCTGTAAGTAATTCTTGCATCATACCTTGTTTGATTAATTTAGTTTTTTCTAGTTTATTTTCTAGAGTTTTTATTTCATCGTCCATATCAGTTAAAATTTGAGCTATAGCTTTTTGTTCTTCGTTTTTTGGAATAGCTGATTTAATATTTTCAATTCTTGACGCATTAAGGCTTGGAACTCCTGATGCTTCATTATAAGAATACCAATCAATAAGTAAAAATTTATAGTATAAAAATTTAGGAATGGAGTTTTTATTTATTTCTGTGTAAAATAATGTATCAACAGTCCAAAAAGGTGTATTCATAAATTGAGGCTTATCAATAGTTCCTTTTCTTCCAATTAATACAGATTCTTTATCATATAAAAAGCTTTTTGAATAAGACATTAATCCCCCAGTACCTAAAATTGGATATTTGCCATTTATATCTTCAACTTCTTTTTGATTTTTACCATGTCTAACTTTTAGAACATCTTTTAAATAAAGTAGTTCCCAATCTTCTGGAATAAAACCTATTTCAGTTTGTTTATAGCCTTTTCCTTCTCCAAAACCTGCTAATCTTTTTTTACCAGTCAATAATTGTTGCATAGTAGCGGTTTTTATATCACGTTTTTTTGAGATTGTTTTTTCTATTGAATTTATAAGAGAGTTAACATCAGAAAGAGCTTGAGCTATAGCTTTTTGTTCTTCGATTTTTGTTGGAAATAATAAAATAATATTTTTTAAACTTTCTTGATTTATATTTGTATTAGCACTTATAGTACTACTTGAAATTATACTTTTTCTAAATTTTTCTGATGAAAAACAATATTTTTTAAATTCATTACTAATCTTACTATTATCTCTATAACGTATCAAAAAACCAGAATAAACAGTATTCTTAAGATTTTTTTCTATAACACTAGTTAAACCTACTCCAGATGGCTTAACTGAAGATCTTATAAAAAGAACATCACCTTCTCTTAAATCATAAACATTTTTTTCTAAAATTGTTGAATTAATTAGCCCAAGATGATTAGTTTCTGAAATACTACTTACTCCAAATACATCCATAAGATTAACAAATGGCGAACCATAACCAAAGTCTTCATTTCCTTTATTTATACCATTTTTAAATTGACCTAAATTACCAAGAAACTCAAAACTCCAATCATCAGGAATAACACCTATCTCAGTTTGTTTATAACCTTTTTTCAATATTTTATTTTCTTTTTCTATTGTCATATTTTTATTCATAAAGATTTTTCCCATTTTTGTTGGCTCAGTTTTTCAAAATTCATGGTTCAAGCCCACTCGATAAAATTCTAGTTAACTCTTCTTCATTTGGTAAATACTTTGAAATTTCTTCTGGTAATTGAGAATAACTATATGTAGATATTCCCATAGGATGATTTACCAGTTCTAAAGCATATTCAACAGTAATTTTACTTTTATTTTTACATAATAAAATCCCTAAACTTGGATTATCATCATGATACTTTATAGTTTTGTCTAATAAATGTAAATACCAATTAAGTTGTTGGCTATGTTCTGGTTTAAATTCTGAGGTTTTAAGCTCTACTGCAATCATACATTTTAACCTTCTATGATAAAAAAGAAGATCTATAAAATACTCTTTTTCATCTAATTCCAAACGAAATTGACGACCCATAAAAGAAAAATCTGACCCTAATTGTCCTAAAGTTTTTACAATATTATCAACTAAAGCATTTTCAAGTTGTCTTTCTGTATGAGTTTCTTCAAGTTCTAAAAATGATAAATCATATTCATCTTTAAACTCAAGACGATATTCAACTAAATTTTTTTCATCAATAGTTTTTAAAAAATTACTTTGAAAATTCAAGTGTTTTGTATAAGAATCAAATTTTATTTCTTCCTCTAAAACCCCTCTACTCCAACCTCTTTCGATAGATTTTTGTATATAAAACAATCTTTTTTCAAGCTCTTTAACCTTAGAAAAAATTAAATCTGTATGTCTCCAAGGTAAATTCGCCACAAGCTGGGGCGAAATTGAAAATTCAAAAATTTCTTCAAAAATTAGTTTCATTCGATATAAGCTTCTTGAAGAAAAACCTTTCAAACCAACATATTCAGCTTGTAAATCTTTTGATAAAGTATCTATTACAGATTTACCCCAACCTAATTTTAATTTTTCTGAAATTACTTTTCCTATATGAAGGTTCATTAATATATGCTCTTTATTTACAGATTTAAAACTTTCATATTTAGCTTGGTTGATTTTTTCTTTAAGGTCTAAAAGAGTTTGATTATAATCAATAGGTAAATTATTCATTTTATATTTTTTATTAAACCTTTATTTGATAATTTCTAAAATTGATTTTTAAACCCATGTTAAACCCATTTTTTTTAAATGTTCATCAACTTTACTAGAAAATTCTACAATATCATTATTTAACTTTGATAGTGGTATTTCATAACGCTCTTCTAATAATTTAACTCTATTAGCTAATTGTTGAGTAACACGGTCAATTTCAGCTTGAATAAGATTTTGTATGCTAGTTTGCCATTTTTCTTTTATTATTAGCTCTTTTATTTTCTCTTCTGTTAGTTTTGGATAAGTTAAAAAAACTTTTTCATCCAAAGCTTGTTGAAGTAATTTAATTTTTTTATCTTCTTCAGAAGCATTTTCAATCATTTTTAAACATTGATTTAAAAGAGTTATTTCTTCAATAGCATTTTTACCTTTTAATTCTTTAAGCCTAGTGGCTATAGTGTTTTTGGTTACTTTTTCTAATTCACTAAGTAAGCCCTCTTCTCCAGTATGTTCTTCAATAATAGATTCTAATTCTTGAGTTATAGCTTCTTTATCAGTTTGCATTTTTTCTATAGCTTCTTTTTCTTTCTCAAAAAACTTACTAATAATTATGCTAGGAGGAATTAAATCGGCTTTATACTTGTTTTTATTAATAATTAAATCTGGTGTTTCTTTAGTTTTTTTATTTTTTTCATCTAAAATCAATCTCAAAGTATTTCCAGATTTCCAACCATCTTGAGTGATGATATAAACATCATCTTGCATTATTTCTACCCAATAATCCATTAAAATTTGGTAAATATCATATTTATTTAATAATTCAGCAGAAGCAAAACTATTTAATAAATCCTCTGATAGTTCATTAATTATGGTTTTGGGGTTAGTTCCAATTTCAAGATTATTTAATTTATCATTATGTTTTTTTTGCCATTCAAGATAAATATTTAAGCTTTTTTCAGAAAATAATTTAAAATCTGAATGGTTTAAAATAGTAGGTTTTACTTGACTAGATTCTACTAAACAATCCATATAACCTTCTTTTTTTGATGGAGTAAAAATATCTTTTTTTAAATTAGGAAATACTTTCCAATAATTATCTAAATTATCAATATCAGCTTTTGGGATTCCTCCATTTAAATGACCAAATAAATCATGAATATCTTCAGGTTCACTTGAATCTATATAACGAGGAATATTTAAATTAAATTCGTTTTTTTCTATTTCTTCATAAGAAACTAGTTTTGAATAACCATTAATTTCTATTTCTTTATTAAAAACATCTACTATTTTATGAATATCTTGGCTACGTAGTCTATTTTTATTACCATCTTTCATAAAACCTTTACTAGCATCTATCATAAAAATGTTTTTTCTATCAGATGATTTTTCTTTATCAATTACAATAATACAAGCTGGTATTCCAGTTCCATAAAATAAATTAGCTGGTAATCCAATAATACCTTTTATATAACATTGTTTTATAAGTTTTTTTCTAATATCAGATTCAACATTTCCACGAAATAAAACACCATGAGGTAAAATAACAGCACCTTTTCCTGTACTTTTTAAAGATTTTATTATATGTAGAAAAAAGGCATAGTCTCCGTTTTTATCAGGAGGAACACCTAAATCAAATCTTTTAAATTCATCATCGGAAATATTTATACCATTAGTCCAAGATTTAGTAGAAAAAGGAGGGTTTGCAACTGCAAAATCAAATGTTTTTAATTGTCCATCAGGGTTTTTCCAATGTGGAGCTGATAAAGTGTTATCTTTCCATATTTCAGCAGTAGGATTATTATGTAAAATCATATTCATTCTAGCTAATGCTGATGTTGCATTATCATTTTCTTGACCATAAATAGTAAGTCCTTTAGGTGATTCATCAGCTACTTTTAATAATAATGAACCTGAACCACAAGTAGGATCATAAACGGTTTTATCTTGAGTAGTTTCTTCAGTTATCCCTATTACTTTTGCTAAAATTTTAGATACTTCTGATGGAGTATAAAATTGACCTTTACTTTTTCCTGATTCTGTAGCAAAGTGTCTCATTAAATATTCATAAGCATCTCCTAATAAGTCATCACCTTCAGCTTTATTGGAACTTAAATCTAAACCATCAAAAATATTAAGTAGGTTGCTAAGACGGTCAACCATGTCTTTACCTTTGCCTAGCTTATCTTCATCATTAAAATCTGCTACATCTATAACACTTTTAAGGTCATTTTCTTCAGCTAATTTTGAAATTATTTTATTTATTTTATCTCCAATTTCTTTATCACCTTTAAGATTTAGCATATCTTTAAAAGAGCCATTTTCAGGAACTTTTATTATTCCATAAGGGTCATTTCCATATTTATCAGAAACATATTTAACAAATAAAAGGGTTAATACATAATCTTTATATTGAGAGGCATCCATACCACCTCTTAATTCATCACAACTTGCCCAAAGAGAGCTATATAATTCTGTTTTCTTGATTGCCATAGTTTACTCAATAAAATAACTAATTATCTTTTTTAGAGTACTGTTTTTTTTTATTCAAGTAAATAGAATATAAATAAATAATATTCTTTTAGTTTAGATTGAAACAATAAAATAATTTAAAAGGATAAGAAAACAAATATGATATAATTTTTTTAATTATTTATTATAGGTTTTATTACTTGGAAAAATTTATTTCATTTATTTTAGATGAAGAAAGAGTTAGAGCTTATTTTGGTATTTATTTTAAAATTTTTTTTATATTATTAACAAATTTTATATGCCTCTATTTATCTATATTTATTCTAAAAAATAATAATGAATTCACTAATGAGTATATTCCTACAAGATCAGATAGAATAATTCAAATTTTATTATCTTTTAATTTTTTTTACATTTTTTATTTTAATTTAAAAAATAAAGAAGAATTAAAAAAAAGCTTTTTTCATAAATGTACAAAATTATCTATTTTTGCATTTTTGGTAATTTCTTATATAGACTCTATTTCTTTTATAGATTTTTCGTTTTTTTACTTTTTAATTTCTTTTTCATATATTTTAATTTTAAATATTTTAATAAAGAATAAAAGATTATCTTATTATTTAATATTATTTTTCATTTTTTTTCTTTCAATTTTCTTTCCTGTTGCTTCATTAATTACAGTAAAAAGAAGTATTGAATCACCTGTTTATCAAAATGAGTTATAAATATTAAAAAAAGCCCCGAAGGGCAAAGAGACTAAAAAGAAAAAGAATGAGAAACTAGACCACGAACAACAACACAGCCAGAG
>JBBTGK010000292.1:0-15646 GCA_038060635.1 Cyanobacteriota bacterium
TTCTTTGTCTCTTACTTCTACTTCAATAAAAATGTATGAACAAGGTGCTATTACAGGTACTGGAAATATTACAGATTTTGCAATAAGCGGAGAAGGTTTTTTCTTAGTAGAAGATGCCGCTGGAAAAAGATATGCTACAAGAGATGGACAGTTCAATTTTAATAATGAAGGATATTTAGTTACATCTCAAGGTCTTAAAGTTTTGAGTACTGGACAAGATTATATTAGAAATACTATTAGTAATGCTTTTATAGTAAATGGTGCTGGTGTAGCAAAATCTATACAAGGAAGAACAGTAAATGGAACTACTTTCAATAATGGAAGTGCTAATATTTATGGTGATAGAAAATTAATGATTGTTCAATTACCAAATCCCGAAAAGCTACATTATTCAAAATATGGATCTACTGTTTTTGATCTAGAAGATTATGTTCCTGTTCCAATTCAAAATACTTTTAATGAAGTAATGGATGGAATAAATCCAGGACTTATGACAAAAGTTGCAACTCAAAGATATGAAAATGCTTTTATTCATGATAAAACAACAGGAACAGTTAATGTACAGCTTAATGGTGGCCCTTTAGGATTAGCAAATAATTCTAGACATGCTCTAATATCTGCGCACAAATTTACTTTGTTTGCTACAGAAACTGAGTTTGTTGTTCCTGCTGCTGGTAATATAAATTTTGGTTATTCTTTTGGTCAAAAAAATTCAACAGATACAATTATGGATAGTGGTTATTCTGCAGGTATAGATCCAGCTACTGGAAATCTTGCAATTTATACTTACAACCCTGTAAATCCGCTATCTCCTAACCTTACAAGTTCAGTTGCTCTTCCTCCTTTTGCAGCAGGCAATAGAATAAAATTAACCTTAACTGTTAAAGATGGATCAGCAAATATTGATTATACAAATATGACAACAGGAACAACCGCAACAACTAAAATATCTGTAGCTATTGGACAAATAGAAAATTCATATCATTCTATAGGAACTATCAATGACAGTGTAGCATCTTTAGCAGCTACTGCTGCGGCAGGTTCAATAGATATACATAGTATAGCCAATGTTGAAATAAGTAAAAGTGTAATGTCAGGAATAAAAATATTAGGGAATCAAGCATCTTACTTTAATTCTAATGTTTTCACATTTATTCCAGTACCTGCTCAAACTGTTGCTAATGATATTCTAAATCCTGAAAATTCTAATATAGTTCAATCAGCATTAGAAGAATCAACTGTTTCATTATCAGATTCTTTACCAGAATTATCACTTGCTCAAAAAATGTTTTCGGCAATATCTAAAATAATATCTGTTAATAATAATATGACAGATGATACAAATGCTCTTATAAGATAAATATTTTAGTAAAGTATTCTTTTAAATTTTTAACAAATAAGCTATTTTTTAACTAAAAGTAGTTTTTCTGTTATAATATTAGTTAGAGGTTTACATAACTTCTTAAAATAGGAGGATATTGATATGGACGAAAAGGAAGTAAAAAATAATATTCCTTGTATCATAGAAACAGGTATTTTATATAATCCCAAAGATATACAAAAGGTTTTAAGAGATCTTTCTAGTGTTGTTTATCAACATATAGTTGAAGATCAAATTAAAAACTTTGGTGAAGCTTATGTTGTAAGTGTTGTATCAAATAATTCTAGTGCAAACATAATAACCAATAAAAGAATATATTTGAATGTTAATGGTTTTGAATATATGTCTTTAAAAATTGAGGGTGAGCAAACAATAATAGAGCTTGTAGATCAATTTAGAACTATAAGGCTCATACCTATCAATACACCTGAAGAGGAAAATTCTGATTCATTACCTATTTCACATTCTGAAGAAGATGATTTTGAAGAAGAATTTGCTGAAATATCAGATGATGATTTTGAAGATGAATAACTAAAATGAAGAAAGAAACTAAGAAAATAATAAAAGATAATCTTAAACTTATCGTTTTCTCCGTGTTGCTATCTCTTACGGCAAGAACTGCAATTGCTGAAAATAGGTTCATTCCAAGTGAATCTATGCTTCCAAGCTTAAAAATTAACGATAAAATATTTGTAGAGAAAATAACTGAACATACAAAAGGAATAAAAAGAAGCGACATTATTGTTTTCTTTCCTCCTTTTTTAGAAAAAGACAGAAATGATATTTTTTCTACAATAACCAGAAAACTTTCTTTTCCAAACCATGAAGCTTGGATAAAAAGAGTTGTTGCTTTATCTGGTGAAAAAGTGATGGTCGAAAATGGCATTGTTTATATAAATGGCTCTCCTCTGGAAGAGAAATATATAAAAGAAAAACCTTTTTATAATATGGAAGAAAAAATAGTTCCTGAAGGATCCCTATTTGTTTTAGGAGATAATAGAAATAATAGTGCTGACAGTCATATTTGGGGGTTTTTACCAGAAAAATATGTTGTAGGTAAAGCCGTTTTCAGATATTGGCCACTAGAAAGAATAGGAAGTATTTCTGATTCTAGCTTAAATTAGATAAGATTTTTTTCTATTTCTTTTATTACATTAGACCAATTGTTTCTATTTTTTTGCCTAAAAAGCTTCATACTAGGATACCAAGGAGAAGTCGGCTTATTTAGCATCCATCTCCAGTCAGGCTTTATAGGTAACATTAAATAAACTTTTTTACCCATTGCTCCTGCAAGGTGTATGACAGATGTATCTATTCCAATAATGAGATCTAAATTATTTATTATTCCTGCTGTAGTTGAAAATTTTTCTAGTTGAGAAGACATGTCTAAAACATTATTTTGTTTTAAAAAAATCTTATCTTTTTCAGATATTTCTTTTTGAAGTGATACAAAAGATAATTTTGGGTTCTTAAATAATGTTGTAAAATTTTCTAGAGGTACTTTTCTATCATCATAAGTTTTACTATCAATACTTGGTTCCCAAACTATCCCTACTTTTAAACCTTTTAAATTTGATAATTTTTTTTTCCATTTCTCAGATTCATTTTTATCAGCAAAAAGATAAGGTATTTCATTTGGGATAGTTTTTTCATTTGTTTTAAAAAGAGCAGGTAAGCTTAATAAACAAACATGAAATCCATCTTTATATATTTTTAGAGGTGGTGTAAAACTAATTTCATCTATACCTTTAAAATCTTTCATAAATTCCCTAAGGTCTTCTTGAACATAAAGAACTATTTTTCTAGGTTTTTTTTTCTTTAAAAGTTTTATATATCGTGAAAATTGAAATGTATCACCCAAACCTTGTTCTGCATGAACATAAATTATTTTATTTTCTATAGATTGTCCTCTCCAATATAAATCATATATAGCTCTAATATATGGAAAAAATCTAAATCTCCATTCATATTCAAACCATCCTTTTTCAAAACGACCTAATAATAATAAATTTACACCTAAATTATAGTGAGCATTTTCATGATTAGGTATTAATTTAATTACATTTTCAAAAGATTTAATTGCTTCTTCATACATACATAGTACAGAATATGTAACACCAAGATTATAATTAAATTGTGGATTTGTAGGTGCAATTTCAACTGCTTGTTTTTGATATTTTAGAGATTTTTCATAATCTTTTTTATTTGATAAATTTATAGCTAAGCTATTTAAAAAATTGGGATTATGAGGTTGTAAATCAAGTGCTTTTTGAAATAATTCTGTAGCTAAGTTAAATTTTTTCATTTTTTCATAAGTAACACCTAAGTTAACCATAAAATATGGGTTATTAGGAGATAATTCAACTGCTTTTTTTATATTTTCTTCAGCCTGAGGGTATAAATCTTTATCTAAATAAATATGTCCTATATTATTATATATATGTGCACTATTGGGAGTATTTTCTAAAGAAAAATCATAGAATTCTATAGCTTTTATCCAATCACCTTTTTTATAGTATAAATTAGCAATTTTAGGATATATAGAATTATCATTAGGAAAAAAAGATGCTTTTTCTTCATAATACTCTATAGCATCATCAAAATTACCTTTTTTTATCCATTCTTCTACTTTTAATTCATAGTTAAACATAAAATTCTCTTATAAAACAAAAAAGGACTCAAAAGAGTCCTTTTTATTGTAAAAATTATTATTTTATTAAGCTTAATATACTATTTTTAGTTGTATTTGTTGCTCTCAAAGTACTTGTAAGTGATTGTATTACAGCAGAAAGATCTGCTGCTTGTGCTTGTGCTGCTGATAAAGCACCACCTTGCAAACCATCAAAATCTACAATACCTACAACTTTATCTTGTCCTTGAAGTCTTGCATTATCTCCTGCTGCTAAAACAGTTTGAGTTGTTCCTTGAGCTCCTTGAAAATATTCTGCTGTTCCTATTGAATGAATTGTACCAGGAGGTGGAGCTGCTCCTGCAATCAAAAAGTTAACTATACCATCTGGATTTTTATGTTCTATCATTTTTGCAGCATTAAAAACAAACATTTCACCTGTTGCAACATTTACTTTATATCTTGGACCTACAGCTGCAGGATTATCATGCCAAGGATCTAAAGCAAGATCTTCTGCTGCTGTTCCATCAGAACCTGGAATTGTTCCATCAGCATTAAAAACAGCATATTTAATAATTTCACTACTACCTTCATCTCTTCTTACTTTTATTATAAGTGGTTTTCCCCAAGCATTATTTGGTGCAATTAAACCTGCATTAAATGTATTTGTTGAATTTGCAAGAAAAGCGGTTGATGATTTTGGAGTTGCTGCGGGTGTATCAAGTGCTCCACCACTCACTCTTATATTGTAAGAACCATCTGTAACAGTTACATTCGTATCTCCAGCAAATTGAGCTCTTGCTACAGTCATTTTAGATATTGTATGAACACGGCTTTCATAAACAGCTGCTAAACCAGCTTGAATTCCGCCTAATGCCCAACTCTGCAATACTGGTGGTATATAAGATCCCATTTTTTTCCTCCAAGATTTAAAACGACTCACTAATATAATTCTACAACAAAATATTGTATAAAATCTACTAACTTATAAAAAAATTATCAGTGAAAAAATAAATATTTAATATATTAAGTTTTCTAAATTTTTTGTTCATTCTCAACAACGCCTGTAATATAAGGTGATTTTTTTAATCTTTCATAAGTATCTTTAATATAAACATCTTCGGGATCTAGCTCTAAAGCTTTTTGGCAAAAATCTAAGGCTTTGTCTGGTTTTCCATCCATTTCATAAAGAATTGCAAGCATTTCTAAAGTTTCTGGGTTTTTAGGATTTATTTCACAAGCTTTTTCAAAAATAGGTAAAGCTAGATCTCCTTCTTCAATTTCTATATAGATTAAACCTAAACAAACTAAAGATCTCTCATTTTCTGGCTCCAAAGACAATACGCTTTCAAGCTGCTCAATTGCTAAATTATATTTACCTTGTCTTCTATATATTTCTGAAAGAGCATATCTAGAATTTCCATCATTAGGTTTTTTAGATATTACATGCTGTAAATTTGCAATAGCAGCATAGTAATCTTCCATTTTAAAATATACTGAACTTAATAAATAAAATGATTGAGTATGATTTGGATCTAATTGACAGGCTTTTTCCAAAACTTTTTTAGCTTCTTCTAATTTATTTTGCTCAAGATACAAAACACCTAAGTTATGATAACTATCAACATTTTGAGGACTTATTTGTATTGCTCTTTTGTATTGCTCTTCAGCTTTATCATTTTCACCTCTGGCTTGATGAACAGAAGCTGCATTTGAGTATGCACTAAACATTCTAGGATCTCTTTCTGATGCTTTTTTAAAAGCTTCTAATGCACCATCCATAAAACCTTGTATAAGTTTTAATATTCCATAATTATTATATGCAGGAGCCATTCTTTCGTCAATTTCTATTGCCTTCAAAAAACACTCTTCTGCTTCTTCATCCTTGTTTTGCTTAAGAAAATCTATTCCCTTATTAACATATTCAACAGCTTGAGGATTATAATTCATAAAAGTACTCCAATAAAGAAAATTACGATACAATAAAAGTTTATCAAAATTTATAATGTATGAGAACAGTTAGAAAATGAATAGTAAATCATTCCCTTTACTAAGATATTTTTAATATCTTAAATGGGCTTACTGCTATGCCCTCTATTCCATCTATTTTATTACTTTTACATTAAATTTCTTTAATATCAAAATATTAAAATTTATTCTGGAACTGCTTTTAGCGCTTAATATTACTCATCTCTTTTATTTGATTCAAATATAAAAACTAATTATAAAGATAGATAATATACTTGTCTTAAGAGTTTGGTAATAACTCATAAACTTTTACAATTAAGAAGATTTTCTTAATCAACTCATGTTTATTAAATTTTTAAAGTACTTTAACTTATTAATATTATAACAGAATAAATAAAATTTATGAATAGAAAAAATATATATAAAATGATATAATTTACTAATATTTTTATGACTAATTATTAACACTGTATCTTAAAAAATTATAGATTATAAAAAATTTTATTGTTAATTATTAATCAATATTTATTAGAATTTTAGTAATATTAAAATTATATTCAATAAAAATCATCATCCATATCTTCAGATAAAGGTATACTAAATATTATTCTAAATTCAGTTTCGTAAGATTCAATAAATATCTCTCCACCCATAAGTTCTACCAAGCTCTTTGTTATGTAAAGACCTAAACCAGCACCTCTTGTTGTTCTTGTTAACGTATCATCTAATCTCATAAATTTATCAAAAAGAGTTCTAACTTTATCGTCAGAAATTTTATTGGAAGAATTTGCAATAGTTATAAAAGCAAAGTTTTCTTTTTTTTCAGCAGAAATTTTTATAGGATTTCCTTTAGGATCTGAATATTTTTTTGCATTTTCAAATAAATTTATTAATATCTGTTGAAACCTATCAGAATCGGCTTTTATGTAATATTTTTCAGCTACTTCTATTTTAATTTCTATATCTTGAAAAAACTCAGCTACTTCTAAAATAGAATTTTCTAAATTTATTTCAGTAATATTAATTTTTAAAAAATTACCTTCTAGTTTAGGAACTACAAGCAAATCTTCAATCATTCTTGATAATCTATCTGATTGTGTTGAAATTATTTTTAAAAATTTTCTAGTTGTTTCTTCGTCAAATTTAGAATCTTTTCTAAGAAGCGTAGATGAAAATCCTTTTATACTTGTTAAAGGTGTTCTAAATTCATGACTAACAGTATCAATTAGATTAGATTTAAAAGTATCTGTTATTCGTACTTGTTGAACCATTTTATTAAATTCATCTATTAAATCAATAAATTCTTTTGGAATAAGAAAAAAATTTATTTCTAGTTTTTCTTTATAGTTCCCTTTAGAAACTTCAGAAATAGAATCTAAAAATTTTTTGATAAAATTATATTGATAATAAGAAATTAATAATCCCATAGATGTTGCAATTAAAAGACTTGTTACTAATATATTAAAAGTATTATCAGCATTTTTTTGAAGTTTTTCTTGATCATATAAAGAAACTGAATGTTCTAATATTATTGCCCAATTAAAAGTTCCTACAATAAAAAAATCATAGTCATCGTATTTACTATTTCCACTAAGTAATAATTTAAAAGTTTTTTCATTTTTAACATCTTTTTTTGAAGGGAAAACTAACTTATTTTTATTTTTATCATAAACATAAATTTTATCTTTTTTATCTAGTGCTTTTTTGAAATAATTAAAAACCCTATTTAAATTAAATGAAATTGATATATATCCTTCAACATTATTATCTTCATCAAGAAAAGGTATTGTAGTTTTAAGTAATTCATTTTCAATAATTGTATCAAAAATAATATTTTTTTTTTGTTCCAATTTTTCTATAATTTCTTCATTATATAAATCAGTTGTTTTTTTTATATTTTTATTTTTAGATGTGAAAATATTATCCCCATATCGATAATATTGTATTGAATTTATATCTTCTGAGATATAAGATATTTTGTAGATCTCATCTTGTATTTTATTTTTGTCTTTTAAATCAACTATATTATTATATGTTAAACCTAATATTTCTTTTTCTTTTTGAATATAATCTTTTAGTCGCTCACTTATATCATCAAGTAAAAGATTATTCTCTTTTTTTATAGATAATATAATTTGTTCTGTTATGTATTGATGTTCTATCCAACTTAATACAAATATTGGAATAATAGAAGTTAACAAAAAAGCAACTATAAGATAAGATCTTACATCAAGTTTTCTTAAAAGAAGAAAAATATTCATATATATAATTAGTGAAAAGAAAAAAGTAAAAAGTAAAAAGATAAGAGTTTTGTAAACATAGCCTTATCTTTAATTATTTTTCTCAAGCCAAATTTCTCTAAATATGAATAGTTGCCTTTATAATAATGTTGTTGGTATTTTATCAACTATAGTTCCCTTATATGTTGACTTTTCGTTGTTTTCATTTAAAGTTGACATATTTTTAATATTAGATTCATGATCCAAAGATAATTGCAATCTAACATTATCTTTACCCGCAAGACTTTTACTTACATAAGAAATATCATAAAGATTTTTTATATTATCATGAGAAACATAAGCTGTTGCAAAACCTAAAAATGAAGATGAATCAAAAAGACCTTCAGGTAATTGATTTATTTTTAGGTATTCTTTTTTAGCTAACTCAGCTTTATATTTAATATTAGTTGGAATTTTATCTAAAGATAAAGAATCTTTTTTTATAACAAAGTTTTTAGAAGGTAAATTATACTCACTTAATTCATAATTAAAATAATTTCCATAAGACGATTCTTTTATTCTCTTAATCTCACCAATATCTTTTGCATACCATATAGTGAAAGCATCAAGGTTTATTGTAAATTCAGTTTTTATGCACTGAAAAGTACCAGCTTTAACTTTTATGGTTTCTGTTTTATTATTTGCAGCAAAATCTACAAATGGTCTAAAAAGATAAGGATCAAACGCTTTTGTTATTTTTTCAGAACCCGATGGATAATATAAAGGGTTATCATATCTTCCAAATGCTAATTTATTTCCTTGTCTTCTTATTTGTTCAAACTCTGATTTTTCATTTGTATTTACATTTTGATCTTTTTTCATTGATATTATAAAATAGTTATTTTTTTTATCTGATTCAATACTATCAAGACTATTTGAATTAACTGATTTTGTAGATGTTCCTAGTAATTTTTTATTTTTATCAAAAATTTCATATTTCCAATTTGAGCCTTCATAAAGAGGATAAAAATCTTTTTTTACATCAAAAGGATATACATCAGCTTTAAGATTTGATTGTATTTGAGATTGTTGTTCTAAATTATCAGAACTAACAACTGTATTTTGACAAGCAAAAATATTAAATAAAGTAGAAGATGCGAGAATAAATTTACCAAGTTTTTTCATGTAACATACCAAAAAAATAACAAATGATTTATTGTATTATAATATTTTTTTACTTAAAATTGCCAATAAAATTGTTAAGTTCTATGTAGTACTTTTAGGCAAAAATATTCTAACCCAAAGAAATGATTAACTGATTCCACAAATTATCTTTTGAAAAACTTAGCTCTTTGTATTCTTTACTATTAACATATTTAGAATAAATATTTATAGATATACCTTCTGCCCAAGGTTCTGATTTATGAATATCAGATCTTATTGCAATTTCTCTAAGATTTTCTCTTACTTTTTGAACAAAATTATTAATTTCATTATCTTTAGGAATTATTTTATCTTCTTCTGCATGTCTTATTTCTAATTCTAATCTACCAAAAACCTCATAAGCATCTCTTTGACCAATATCTTCTTCAGAAGCATTTATTGTAAATCGATGAGTTTTATTAAATGTTGATTTTAGAATTGCCTTATAAATAGACAGTTTATTCAAAAACATTCTTGATAATTGGTTAAGATTATATGCTAGTTTATCAATACTTTTTGTTCTTATTGCAGACATAGTAAAAACATTTGGTAATTGAAGATCATTTTTATTATCAGATTTATCATAATATTGATAAGTAACTCCTGATGTAGCACTTTTTGAAAGAATATTTTTTGCTAACTCATCTAAATTATCGTTAGATTTTTTTATTATTTCAGGAAGATTTTTTACATAGTTCATTCCAGTTTCTAATGTATTATCTTCAGATGCAACAATAATATCAGTAACGTTTCTTAATTCATAAGCAACTTCTAAAGAACTCATTAAACAAGCATCTAGTGTCAGTATGTTTACTTTATTAACGCCATCTTTTATTGCTTTTGTTAAATCAGGGATAGATATAATAGATTTTGATGTTATATCAGGTGCAATACCTTTATAAGCATTGCCATGTGAGTTTATATCTAATATTTTTATTTTTGATGGAAAATTTGAAAACTCTTTTTTTATAAAATTTTTGAGTGTTATATAAGTTCCAGAATTAAGATTTTTATCCGAAAGAACATATTCAGATTTTAATTTATCATCATTTTTATCATTTGTAATAAAATAAGTCCTTGATGGCATATCATGATAACCATCTGCAAAAACTAATTGATTGAATTTTTCATTAGAACCAGCTAATTCGTGCATATTAAGTACAGGAAACATTTCAAATCTACCAGACTCTTTACTATTATCAAATGCAAGATATGATAGATAAGTTACATTTTTTATTTCGGTTATTTTTTTTAAAGAATCAACTTTTTTTCCCCAATTTGCTTCTAAGGTATCTAAAGAAGATATTTTAGAGTCATCAATTAAATCAGAACCTGAGTTTGTATTAGTATTATTATATTTACTACAAGAAAATAAAATTAAAGATGATAAAACTAAAACTATATTTTTTTTCATATAAATGTATTTTGACAATAGAATTATAAAAATTTTAGCATAAAATTGTAAACAGTGAGAAGTAAAAAGTAAAAAGTAACTAGAAAGAATATATAGTCTTCTCTCATTACTCATCACTTTTTACTTATCACTAAATAATCTATTCTTTTTCAAAAAGAGCTACTGTTTCTACATGATGAGTATGTGAAAACATATCAAAAGCTTGGAATTTTTTTAATTTATATCCAAGTTCTAAAATTATTTTTGCATCTCTTGATAATGTTGATGGATTACAAGAAATATATATAATTTTTTTGACATTTTTATCAGAAATAACATCAAATATATGAGGTTCACAACCTTTTCTAGGTGGATCTAAAACTACAATATCAATATCATTATTTTTAAAAGCAAGAGGTATTTTATCTTCAACTGTTCCTAAAATAATTTCAAAATTATCAATATTATTTATTTTTGCGTTTTCAATACCATCTTTTACAGCAAATTCTGAAGATTCAATTCCAATAACTTTTTTAGAATATTTTGCTAACCATAATGCAATGCTTCCAGGCCCTGAATAAGCATCTAAAATAACATTCTTTTTTTCAGCATTAACATCAATATCACAATATTCTAAAACTTTTTCATACATGTTTATGGTTTGTAATGGATTTACTTGAAAAAATGAGTTTAACGAAATTCTATATTTTATTCCCTTTAAATGTTCAAATATATATCCATCTCCATAATGAATAATATTTTTTGCTCCTAAAATTGAGTTTGTCTTTTTTTCATTTACATTTTGAACTATACCTTTAATTTCTTTAAATTCAGTTATTAAAATATCAATGATTTTATCTAATCCACCTATATCTGAATTTTTTGTAACAAAACCAACCAGTATTTGATCAGTAAATAAAGAATGTCTAATTATTACATGGCTTAAAAAACCACGTTCTCTTTTTTCATCGGTTACTTGAATTTTATTTTTTATTACTAATTCTTTTATTCTTCTAAAAACTTGGTTTATTTTATCGTTTTGAATGTAACATTTATCAATTTCTACAATTTCATGACTTCTTTCTGAATAAAAACCAGCTTTAACTTTCCCATTAGATAAATTAAAAGGAAATTGAGCTTTATTTCTATAATAAAAAGTATTATCTGATGCTCTTATAGGGGTTTTTGCTTTTTCTATCTCTTCAAGTGAAATATTACCAATTCTATTTAATGATTCTATAAGATTTTTTTCTTTGAAAAAAAGTTGTTCTTTATATTTAATTTCTTGCCACTGACAACCACCACAAGTAGAAGTAACAGGACAATCAGGTTCTATCCTAATATCTGAAGGCTTAATAATTTTTTTTATTAAAGCTCTAGCATAATTAGGTTTTATAGAGATTATTTCAGCCAATACTTTATCTTTAGGAACTGATTGTGGTACAAATATTGTGAAATTATCTTTTCTAGCTAAACCTTCTCCGCCTTGAACTAAGGTCTCTATATCTAATTCAAGCGTTTGCCCTTTTTTTAAATCCATTTTTTTACTCCAAATAACTTAAGCGTGAAAATATTGAAAATAAAAACTATCATTAATTAATTTTCCACGACAGTATGTCATTTTCCTAAATTATTATAATATACTTAGTCAAAAGTAAAAAGTGAAAAGTAATGATACGATAAGATTATGAATATAAACTTTTTGAAAAACAATTTTCTTTGAGTCTAAATAGAAAAATATTAAAAATATTCATAAAAAGCCCCTTTCTTTAAATTAAGAAAGGGGTTTATGTGAATTTTAATATTCAGATACTTATTTTTAAATTAGTATTTCATATCAGGATTATCTTTTACATATTGAGCTAATTTACTGTGTTTTTTACTATAAAGGAAATAAACCACAACACCAATACCTAACCAAATAAAAAGTCTTGCCCAATTTACCCATTCAAGAGAAAGCATCATACCTAAATTACATACAATTCCACCAGTAGCAACAAAAGCAATTGCAGGTGTTTTGAAATGTCTTACTTTATCAGGTTCTTTATATCTCATAATCCAAACAGATGCACAAACCATAACAAAAGCTAATAACGTTCCAATATTAACTAATTTTGCAATGTCATCAATAGGAGTAAAAGCTGAAACTAAAGCAACAATAGTACCTGTTAATACAGTTGTTTTTACTGGAGTTTTAAATTTTTCATGAATAGAACTGAACATCGGAGGTAATAAACCATCTTTTGCCATTGCATAAAAAACTCTAGTTTGTCCTAAAACCATAACAAGTAAAACAGATGTTAAACCAGCTACAGCAGCTATAGAAATTATTAATGCTGCAAAATTTAATCCTTTACTTGTAAAAGCCGATGCAATTGGAGCACTTATATCAATATCAGAATATCTAACCATTCCTGTTAATACAAGTGAAACTAAAATATATAATATAGTACAAAATATCAATGAAGCTATAATTGCAAAAGGAACATCTTTTTGTGGATCTTTTGCTTCTCCTGCTTGAGTTGAAACAGAGTCAAAGCCAATATAGGCAAAAAAGACATAAGAAGCACCAGAAATAACTCCAACTAAACCAAAATGACCAACTCCATCTTTATCAATTACTCTTTCTGGAATGAAAGGGAACCAATTTTCAGGATTAATATAAAATGCACCTACGACTATTACAAAAATAACAACGGCTACTTTTAAAACAACCATAATATTATTAACACTCGCAGATTCTTTTATTCCTTTACAAAGAATTGCAGTAACAACTAACATAATTAAAAAAGCTGGTAAATTAACTGCAAAAGCAGAACCTAAGAAATTTGGTAAATCTAAACTAGAATAATGATTTGATAGACTATCTAAAGTACCTTTTTCTGTAGCTTCTTTTACTATACCGGCGGCCGTTCGAGAATCATGCATTAGCCACAGAGGTAGTTTTATTCCAAATAAGCTTAATAGTTTCCCTAAATAGGCGGACCAACCAACAGCAACCGAGGCGGAAGCCATAGCATATTCAAGAATTAGATCCCAACCTATTATCCAAGCAAAAAGTTCTCCCATTGTTGCATAAGAATAAGCATAAGCAGAGCCTTCCACTGGAAGAATAGAAGCAAACTCAGCATAACATAAGGCTGCAAAGGCACAACCAAAACCTGCGAAAATAAAAGAAAGAGCTAGAGCTGGTCCAGCATAATTTTTTGCAGCCAATCCCGTGAGAACAAATATTCCTGCACCAATAATTGCACCAATACCCATTGAGGTCAAACCCCATTTACCAAGAACCCGATGTAAACCACTTTTCTTCATGTCTTCTTCAAACATAGAAACTGGTTTTCGCAGCATGAGCTGATTTTTTGTTTCCATTTTCAATACTCGCTTGATATATATTTAATTTAGAATAATTTTTTTATTATACTATAATAAAAATTGCTTGAATATGATTAATCATACTAATCATTTTTTGATTTAAATATATACTTTAAGTTTGCTAAATGTATTATTGTAAGAATATAAAAAAGAGTTATAATTAATTACTTTTAGTTTTATAAAATTAGGATTGTATTTTTTTATGATTTTTAACCAAAAACTAAAGGTCTCCTAATTATTGGAGCTTTATTTTTATTAATAATACCTTGTGCAGAAACCTTGCATTTCAACGTCTTTAGAATAAGTTTGGTGTTAATACAAACAGGGTTTCCAGTACTCTGGGATTTATTTTCTCTATTAAGGTTTTAAAAATTGTGTCGAATAATTTAAATATACTTATAGTTGATGATGATAAATCAAATCTTTTAATATTATCATCTCATTTAAAAAAACAAGGTTATACTGTTTTTACCTCAGAACATGTAATCCAAGCCTTTGAAATAATAAAATATAATGTAATTGATGTTGTTTTGACAGATATTGAAATGCCTTATGTAAATGGTATTGATTTTATAATATGGTTAAGTAAATATAAACCAGAAATACAAACCATAGTTATGACAGGGTATGGTTTTGATGAACTAAAAGAATTTTCTGACGAAACAGGTGTACTTAAATACTTTGAAAAACCAATTGATATAAACAAAATTATAGCTTTGATAAAAGAGGGTTCCGAAAAAAAAGGTATTTCTGCAAAAATGTCAAAAGTAAAAATTTTTGATTTTATTCAATTAATAATTTTTTCTGGAAAAGATAAAGTTATATCTGTTTATGATTCAAAAACAGAAACTAGTGGAAATATATATATAAAAAATAGAAAAATAATTGATGCTGAAATAAATGGTAAAAAAGGTGTTGATTCATTTTATGAAATTGTAAAAATAAAAGATGGTTATTTCTCAGAATATGATTTAACTGAAAATAGAGATATAACAATAAACAAACCAACTACTGTTTTAATGATAAAATCTGCTGAAATTTTACAAGAAATTGCTTTGGAAGATAAAGAATATAAAAAAGAAATGAATGTTGTAATAATAGAAGAAAATCCTATTGATACAATGATTTTACAAAAATACCTTATGGATAGAGATTTTAATGTAATAACAACTATGTTTGCAAAAGATGGATTGGAAATAATGAGAAAGAAAAAATCTGATTATCTTGCAATAATAGATATAAATTTACATGGAACAGATAGTTTTGAACTTATGAAAACGATAAAAAAAGAACACCTTGCAAAAGAAGTTATTTTAGTTAGTACTTTTTCAGATGATTCTATTAAAAATAGAGCGTATAATGAAGGAGCTATAGCTTTTTTTAATAAACCAATTGATATAAAAGAACTTGAAGCAATTATTGCAATTAATTTTGGAAATCAGGGTGGTTTATCTGGTATAGCAAAAGGAATAAGTATA
>JBBTGK010000293.1:0-8761 GCA_038060635.1 Cyanobacteriota bacterium
AAGGGGCTGAAGCCACCTTGTTCAATAAGATATACATGTATTCTCCTGAACAAGGTGAGTAAATACCCTTATTTATAAATCAGCCCCTTGTTTTTGCTCTAATTTCATTTTGTTATTATATAAAATACAGAATTTTTTATAGAACTCAGGTTATACTAAAAAACTATATTTATTTTTCTTGTTTTTATAAAATATTACTATTTAGTTAATATAATATTGACTAAAACATAATCAAAAGATATAATATAATCTAATTATTATTTTGTATATGAAAAAAATTTTATGAAAAAAATTCTTTTAGCTTCTTTATTCTTTTTATCTTCTTGTGGTTTAGATAACATTATTAATATTCCTGCTAAAGTTTATACAGATAAACCACTTATATTTGAATTAGAATGGTTAAACAAAGATAATTTAATTTTTTCTGCTAGCATGAAAAAAGCAAATAAAATAGATTTATATAAATTAGATATAAAAACAAAAGAAATTAACACAATTATTGATGATTTTAGGAATAATAATTTTACTTTAACTAAAGATAGTAAAAAAATAATTTATACTTATGGTGGAAAATACGGTTCCACAAAAGATAATCCAAAAAAATATACAGAAATTCATATTAGAAATATTGAAGAAAATATTGAAAAAATCATTACAACAGATATTGAAGAGAGTTTAAGCAAAGTTAATTATATACCTAACACAAATAAATTAATTTTTTCAACAGGAAATAATATTTGTACAATTGATGAAGATGGGAAAAACTTTGAGAAAATAATTTCTGACGAAAAAAATAATGATGAAAAAAAACTTTATAATTTTGAATCTATTTCTGAAGATGGAAAAAAAATTATTTATAAAACATATAAATTTCATGATGATTCTACTATAAAAGTCAATTTAGCAGATATTTCGGACTCTAAAAATATTAAAAATGAAACTATCCTTTCAGGTTCTGAATTTATTTCATATAATTTTGAAAAAAATGATGATGTTGTAATACTAAAAAAAGACAACTTTTTTTCACCAGTTTTTTTTTATAGTTCAATAAAATATAATTTAAAAGATAAAAAATTAGAAAAATTTAATAATAATAGTTTTTATGAATCCTTTAAAATTAATGATAATAATGATAAAGTTGCTTTTATATCAAGAAAAAAAGAAACACAAGAAATTTATTTAAGTAATTTAGATGGAACGGAAGAAGAGATGCTAACAAATAATTTTAAAACAAATTTTTATACCTATCTTGGTAAAGAAATTGATGTAAAGTAATAGGTTTTGTATAATGAATGTTAAAAATTTAGATTATATAGATGAAAATAATGGTTTAGATATTTCTACTTTAAATAAAGAAGGATTTGAATTATTACATTCAGAAATAAGAAAAAACTTTAATAATCAAAGTAAATTACAAAAACTTAGAAATGTTTTACTTGGAATAAAATTTAATATGGAAGATTATATATCTGGAGTCAATTTGTATTAATACCAATTTCTTTTGATCCAAAATTTGTATCTCTTAATTTTAATAATATTTTTAAAATATCAAATTAGTGTTAAAATTATAGTGATCACCAACTTAGGAGATTTTTGAAGATATGAAATTTTGTTTAAATTGTGGAAAGTTTCTTAATATAGAAAACACAGTTTGTTCTGTGTGCGAAAATATAAATTTAAACTCAATAAATAATGAAGAAATTGAAAAACTAAATACTAAAAAAGGGGATTATATAATTGCAAAGCTTGTTTTAAAAAAAGGTGGTACTGAAGGAAGAGAATTCCCTATTTATTCAGATATAGCAAATATAGGACGTTGGGATCCATATTTAGATTCTCATCCAGAAGTAGATCTTTCTGACGAAGATATAGATGCAAAAGTTTCTAGAAAACATGCAAGGATAATAAAAAAAGATGATGGTTTTTATATAGAAGATTTTTCTAGTAGAAATGGCACTTTTTTAAATAGAGAATTTAGACTTGTTAAAGATAATCATTATCAAATTAAAGATCAAGATGAAGTAATTATAGGTAATATTTTTTTTAAATTTCAAATAGTAAAATAAAACATGGAAAATCAATACAAAAAAATCGTAGTAAAAATTGGAACAAACGTATTAACTAAATTAAATGGATTATTAGATCAAAAAGTGATGTATGATCTAGTTTTACAGGTTATTGAGTTAAAAAAACAAAATATAGATGTTATTTTAGTTACTTCTGGTGCAATGGGTGCTGGAAGATCTATGATAAAACTATCAGAAAAAATGAATGATGTAGTAAAAAGACAAATTTTAGCTTCAGTGGGTCAACCCAAATTAATAAATACTTATTCTAATTTTTTTAGTGAATTTAACTATCTTTGTGCTCAAATTTTGGCTACAAAAGAAGATTTTAGAGACCGTATTCATTATTTAAATATGAAAAATTGTTTTAATGCTCTTTTTCAAGATAATATAGTTCCAATTGTTAATGAAAACGACGTTGTATCTGTTACAGAACTAATGTTTACTGATAATGATGAATTAGCTGGTTTAATTGCTTCTATGATGTCTGTAGATGCACTAATCTTACTTACTAATGTTGATGGTATTTTTGATGGAAATCCTTATGATAAAGATTCTAAAGTAATTCCTATTATTGAATCTGATAGTAAAATTAAAAATCATATTTCACCAGAAAAATCTCAATTTGGAAGAGGTGGAATGGTTACCAAATGTAATATTGCTCATAAAATGTCATTAGTTGGAATTACAACTCATATTGCAAATGGAAAAACACCTAATGTTTTAATTGATATATGCAATAAAAAAGAAATTGGAACTAAATTTTTATTCCAAAAAGATGCTTCTAATGTAAAAAAATGGATTGCTCATTCAGAAGGATATGAAAAAGGTATTGTTTATATAAATCAAGGTGCGTCTGATGCATTATTTTCAAAAGATAAAGCAATAAGTTTATTGCCAGTTGGAATTGAAAAAATAGATGGTGTTTTTGAAAAAGGCGATATAATTAAAGTTTGTAATACTAATAAAGAAGTTTTAGCATTGGGAATGGCACAATATAGTTCAAATAAAGCAAATACATTGATAGGACAAAAGGGGCAAAAACCTCTTATTCATTATGATTATTTATTTTTAAAGGAATAGTTTGATCAAATGAATTTAAATGAAACTCTCTCTTTAGTTAAAAAGGCTAGTTATAAATTAGCTATGTTGGATCATGAAAAAATAAATTATATTTTAAATGATTTAGCTGAAACTATATTAATTGAAAATGATGTTATTTTATCTGAAAATAAAAAAGATCTAGAAAAAATGGATATATCAAATCCTAAATACGATAGATTAAAACTAACAAAAGAAAGAATTGAAAGTATTGTAAATGATATTAGAAATGTTATTAAATTAAATTGTCCGACAGGTCGTATTTTAGAAGAAAAAAAATTACCCAATGATTTAGATATTTATAAAATAACAGTTCCACTAGGAGTAATTGGTATTATTTATGAATCTCGTCCAAATGTTACTTTCGATGTTTTTTCTTTATGTTTTAAATCTGGAAATGCTTGTGTATTAAAAGGTGGAAAAGAAGCAGAACACTCTAATAATGCAATTATAAATATTATTCATAATGTTTTGGATAAAAATAATATAGATAAAAATATTGTTTGCCTTATGCCAAATGACAGAGAAACAATGGCTTTAGTTTTGAGTGCTGATAAATATATAGATGTCATTATTCCAAGAGGTGGGCAAGATTTAATAAACTATGTAAGAAAAAATTCTAGTATTCCTGTGATAGAAACAGGTGCAGGAATTGTACATACTTTTTTTGATGAATCTGGAAATTTAGAAATAGCAAAAAATATTATTTTTAATGCTAAAACCAGAAGACCAAGTGTATGTAATTCTTTGGATACTTTAATTATTCATAGTAATAGATTAAGTGATTTATATGAATTAGTTTCTCTTTTGGATAATAAAGTGGAAATTTTTGCCGATGAAAAAGCATACAAAGAATTAGAAAAAAAATATAATTCTACTTTTTTACATAAAGCAAAAGAAGAAGATTTTGGAACAGAGTTTTTATCTTTAAAAATGTCTATAAAAACAGTTGATGATATTTTTGAAGCAATAGAACATATTACAAATTATAGTTCAAAACATAGTGAAGCTATTATTTCAGAAGATAAAAATAATATTGATATTTTTGTAAAAAGTATTGATGCTGCCGCCGTTTATGTAAATACTTCAACTGCTTTTACTGATGGAGCACAATTTGGCTTAGGAGCAGAAATTGGAATAAGTACTCAAAAGTTACATGCAAGAGGTCCAATGGGGTTAAATGAACTAAATAGTTACAAATGGATTATTAAAGGAAATGGGCAAATAAGGAATTAATAAGGTTAATTATGGAAAAAGATCAAAAAGATATAAAATTTTCAAAGATACATAACGCTTCAATAACTTCCCTTTCTTGTAGTCCAAATGGTAAGTATGTTACTTCTGGATCTATTGATGGATCAATAAAAGTATTTGACTATGATAATTTTGAAGAATCATTTTTATTAGACGGACATAATCAAGAAGTTAATACAATTGTTTTTAGTAATAATGCAAAACAAATAATTTCTGGTAGTTCTGATAATACTATTAAGATTTGGAATTTTTCTACAAAAACAATAATAAAAACATTAAATGGTCATCAAGATGATATTACTTGTCTTTCAATAACAAATAATGATATATATTTAGCTTCTGGAAGTGCGGATAATACAATAAAAATTTGGGATTTACCAACAAAAGAAAATATTTTAACTCTTATTGGGCATACAAAACAAATAAAAACTATAAGTTTTCATCCTAAAGAAAAAATATTAGCCTCTGGTAGCGATGATCAAACTATAAAAATTTGGAATTATGAAACTGGTAGAATTTTAAAAATATTAACTAATCATAATGATTCAATAAACCATATCTCTTTTAGTAATGATGGAAAATTTATGCTTTCTTGTGGTAAAGATAAGACCATAAAAATTTGGGATTGTAACTCTTGGCATCAAATGTATTCTATAAATCATCTTAAATCAGTTAATTTTGCAACTTTTAGTTATGATAATAAGTATATTGTTTCTACTAGTAAAGATAAAAGTATCAAAATTTGGATAACAGAAACAGGTGAAGCTTTTTCAAGTTTAAGAGATTCTGGTTGTAATATAAATTCGGTTTTATTTACTCCAAATAATAAAAAAATATTATACGCTGGTGATGACGGAAAGCTTTATACTCAAGATTTTTCAGATGAAGTTATTTCTTATGATGATGAACTTTATTTAGACGATGATGAAAATTCTGTTGAAACAAATCAAGATCAATTTGTAGAAGTTCTTTCTGTTGAAGAATTTAAAAATATAAAAAATAATTTCCATATAAGTTCAATGGATTATAGTCATGATGGAAGATTTTTGGCAACTGCAAATGAAGATAAAACCATAAAAATTTGGGATGTTAATAATTTAAGTATGAAATCTATTTCTGGACATAATGATACTATTAATAGCGTTGTTTTTAGTAATGATGGTCGTTATGTTGCATCAGGAAGTTATGATAGGACTATAAAAATTTGGGATATAACCACAAAAGAAGAAGTAAGAACCTTAAAGGGGCATGTTGATTCAGTAAATTTTGTTACTTATAGCCCAGATGGAAAATATTTAGCATCTGCTAGTTATGATAAAACTATAAGAATTTGGTCAACTTATTCAGGAGCACAATTAAAAATAATGAAAACTGGTGCTAGTTGGGTTCATTCATTATGTTATAGCCCAGATGGTAAGTTTTTAGCTTCAGCTAGTTCGGATAAAACCATTAAAGTATGGGATGTTGATTATGGACAAGAAGTTGAAACTTTAGTTGCTCATTCTGATTGGGTAAATGCAGTTACTTTTAATAAAGATGGAAAATATTTAGCGTCTGCTAGTTCAGATAAAACCATAAAAATTTGGGATTTTAAACAAGGAAAAGAAATCAGAACTTTAACAGGTCATACTGATTGGGTAAATAATGTTATTTTTAGTCCTGATAGTTTGTATTTAATATCAGCTAGTGCAGATAAAACTGTAAAAATTTGGGAAGTAGAAACGGGTAAAGAAATTTATTCTATTACAGGTTTTTCTCAAGAAAACTATGCTATTTCATATAGCCCTAATGGTAGATATTTGGCAACAACTTCTTTTGATAAAAGTATCAGAATTTGGAAAATTACCAAAGCCTTAGTTGATAAAGCTGTAATTGAAAAAGAAAAAGAAGAAGAAGAAAAAAAGCAAAACGAACTTAATATGATAAAAAATGATATTCCTAAAGATGAAGTAACACCTCTTTTTGATCTAATAAAGGTAACTGAAAACAAAAAAGAAGAAGTTATTGAAGATAGCAAAGAAGAAATTTTAGAAATAGCAAATATTCATCACCCTGGATATATAAGTGCAATAACATATTCATCCGATTCTAAAAATTTTATTTCTGGTGGGTTTGATAAAAGTATAAAGATTTGGAATATTTCTACAGGAAAAGAATTAAAAACTATTAATGGTCATGATGGATCAATAATGTCTTTATGTTTTATTCCAAATACAAAATATATTGCGTCAGGAAGTTCTGATAAAACAGTTAAAATTTGGAATATAGATTCTTTTAAAGAAATGAAAACCTTATCTGGTCATAAAGCTTCTATAAAATCTATTTGTGCTACAACGGATGGAAAATTTTTAGCTTCGGCTAGTATGGATAATACAATAAAAATTTGGAATGTTATATCAGGAAAAGAACATAAATCTATTTCTGCACATGATGAATTAATAAGCTGTATAAGATTTTCTCACGATGGAAAAAATTTAGCTTCAGCTAGTTTTGATAAAACTATAAAAATTTGGTTAGTTGATTCTGCAAAAGAAAAAATTGTCTTAGAAGGTCATGCAGGAAATGTTAATTATATAGATTTTAGTTTAGATGGAAAAACATTAATTTCTGCTAGTTCGGATAAAACAATAAAAATATGGGATGTTAATTCTGGAGAATGTTTAAAAACAATCAGAGGACATCATGGAAATATTAATAGTGTTAGATTTTTAGATGGAAATCATGCTGTTTCTTGTGGTGTAGATAAAAATATTAAAATTTGGGATATAAAAGAAGAAAAATGTATAAGAAATCTTATGGGTTATTTTGATGAGATATACACAGTAGAAATAAGTAACAATAGAGAATATTTAGCTTCTTGTAGTTCTTCTCATGAAAAAGTAAAAATTTGGAAAATATTTGATATTTTAAATAGTAAAGAAGTTGTAGAAGTTAAAAAAAATATAGTAATAAAAGAACTAGAACAAGAAGAAGAAGATGATGAAACTATTACTTATACTACTCCAAAATTAAATTTAGGAAATATTCCAGATAAACCGATAAAAGAAATAGATCTTTTAGATACTAAAGTACAAGAAGAAGTTGCTATAACTGATGTAAAGCTTTCCACTGAAGAAAAAATGTTTTTTTCTATTTTGCTTGATTATGAAGAAATAGATGAAGAAATGATGGTTATTTTATGTGAAGAAAAAGGGTTACCAAAAATTCAACCAAGAGGAATAATGACTTCTCTATTAAGAAAAATTCATGAAAAAGAACCAGATTTAATAGAAACAATGCAAGGTGATAGAGGTAATATTGTTTATACAATTACAGATATGGATTCTGCTAAAGCTATTAGGTATTAAGGATTTATAATTAAGTAATATCAAATTTTATTTAAGTCGTTAACAATTTCATATAGGTTGAAATGTAAGGTTTTTGTAGGGATTTGATTCATCAAATCCTTTTATAATTTCAGAAAATTATTTAATTTCTGAGCATTTTTAGTAAGAAATAATAAGTGATATGCAATAGATTTTATGAATCAAATATCTTTTTTTAGATAAGACTTTATATGAGAATTTGAATTAAATATTAAGTATAATTAAATTTAATACCTTTTTATAAAACTTAACCAATTGTTAGTAATCACTTAACCAATTATTAAACAAGTATTTTTATTTTTATTCTATAATATACAGTAATAGAGATTAAATTTTGTAATATCGGGGATTAATATGGGAACATCTAAAGCGTTTGTTAAATTATCGAGTGTTTTGTTAGCTAGTTTTTTTGTTGCAAGTTTAGCTTCTTGCAGAGCACCTAATAAACCTATATTAGAACCTTCTCCAACAGCACAACCAGTTGAAGATAACAGAAATGATTATGTTGCACCTACTGCACCTACACCTCCTCCTGCATCTCCAAATTCTTTTATCTCTAAATTTAAAGTTGATAATGCTTACCTAAGTGATTGGCAAGCAAGAGGAATAGCTGTTACAGGTGGTTCTATTTTCGTTTCAGTTGCAGATCCAGTTGGTTTATCTAAAAAAGGTTCTATTTTAAAAATATCTTCTGACGGAAAAACAATAAAAGATTTAGCAAGTTCTTGGTTAGGTTTTAGACATCCTATGGATGCTACTGTAGAAGGCCTTGCTGTTTCTGGAAGCAATCTTTTAGCTGTTGACCCAGCAGGTAAAATGTATGTTGTTGACAGTGCAAAAGGAACTATCAAAGTTGTAAAAACTGAAGGTTCTAAAGATGTTGCTGCTGGTGGTGGTGCTGTATTTGTTTCTAACGGAGCTGTATCAAGAACTGATTCTTCAGCTTCAGCAAAAAACCCTGTATCTGGATTAAAT
>JBBTGK010000294.1:0-5316 GCA_038060635.1 Cyanobacteriota bacterium
AGATATTTCTATATAACCGAAGCATCATGGGGAAGACAAAGAAGTTATGGTGGTTACTATGGCGGTGGTAGTAGTGGTGGTTCTAACCCTTTTAATCCTGGTGGAAACCCTTTCTAATTTATGATATATACTAATATAAGATTATGAATTAAATGGACTGTTTAAAAAGAGGACGTTTCATAAAACGTCCATACAAGAACATTGGCTTCTAACTTTGCAATTTAATTAACCAAAAAACTTTCTAATTGCTGAACTGAACCATCCACCTGTTTTTTTATTTAAATCTTTTGAAACACTAGAGGCATAGTCTTTATCTTCTTTTTTAATATGACTAATCAACCACATTTTTAAAGCTGATAAAAGTTCACTAGATATATCTTCACCTTTAATAAATCTTTCATGGTAATTTGTAACTTTGGCAATAAAAGAGTTATGTATTTTTTTATGAGCATCTAAAAAAGAATAATTTGCTTTTTCAAGAAGATCTTCTTCAAAAGCAAAATGACTAACTGTATAGTTAATAAGATTATCAAGAACACTTTTTATTTTATTTTTTAATATATCTGAATTTGCAATAAATGATTTATCAAATTTTTCATTACCTAAAATAGATTCAAGTTCATTAATATAATCTATTATTTGTTTATGTTGATCATCTATAATATCAATACCAATACTTAATGATGAATCCCATCTAATATATGACATAAAATCTCCTAAAACATTAATATTTTTAAAAACTATACATATAAAAATCAATTATATTAATATTTAATTATCAATACAATGATTTAAAATAGTTGTTTCTAATCAATTATAAATTTAAAAGTATATTAAAAATTTTCTATTTTATTATATTTTTAATGATTAAATAGTATTTTTTAGCTCAATAATTATATTTATACGAAAATATCTTACAATTGTTTTACTAAAAAATTATTTATAAGGTATTTTTATAAAATAATATATTTTTATAAAGAAGCTAAGTTTAGGTATAACTAACAAATAAATGATCTATATCAACTGTTTTTAAATAAGTATAAACCTTTAATATGATTTTTGTGATTTATGTTTTATAATTAATTTATCTGATTTTATCGTCAAAAAAATATTTTTTTTATTGAAATACATCAGTTTATTATTTTTGGTTAAAATATGACTTATATAATTTCTATAGAAACAGAAAATCCAGATTATAAAACAGAACAATCTAATATTTTAGAATTTATGAAAAAAATTTATCCCGAGTTTTTACACGAAAAGATAAATAGACTTTATGAAAGATCAGGAATAAATTATAGATATTCATGTATTCCCGATTATAATTTAGGTGTAGAACGTGTTTTATATCCTAATTCTGAAAATTTAGAACCATTTCCTAATATAGATAAAAGATTAGATATTTATCATACAGAAGCTAAAAAACTCACTATAAAAACTATAAAAAAACTTTTTAATACCATAGAAAAAGAAAAAATAACTCATCTAATAACTGTTTCTTGTACAGGAATGTATGCACCAGGATTAGATTTAGAAATAATTGAAGAATTAGAGCTTAATAATGAGATGTATAGAACTTCAGTAAATTTTATGGGCTGTTATGCTGCTTTTCATGGAATGAAACAAGCTGACTATATTTGTAAAAGTGATAAAAAAGCAGTTGTTTTAGTTGTTTGTGTAGAACTTTGTACACTTCATTTTATGAAAGATTTAGATATGAATTGTGTTACTTCCAATGCTATTTTTGGTGACGGATGTGCTGCTTTAATTATGACTAATGATAAAAATCTAATTAATGAAAAAACATTAGAAATAAAAGGCTTTTATTCAAAAATAATAACTTCAGGTAAAATGGATATGGGCTGGAATATAACATCAACAGCTTTTAAAATGATTCTTACCGAAGCAATACCAAATCTTATAAAAAATAATATTAGAGAAGTTATTGATAATATATTGAAAAAATTTGATTCTAATATTGAAGGTATAAATAAATGGGCTATTCATCCTGGTGGAAAAAAGATAGTTGATAACTTTGCATTAGAAATGAACTTAGAAAGAGATAAATTAATAAATTCATATAATGTATTGGAAAAATATGGAAATATGTCTTCACCAACTGTTCTTTTTGTTTTGAAAGATTTAATTGATACAGTTGATTTTAATGAAAAAAATAATATTTTTTCTTGTGCTTTTGGACCAGGAATAACTATAGAATCTATGCTTTTATCAACTAGATAGAAATATTGTAAATAGAAATATGGTTATCATTTTTATAAAATAATTTTTATTTAGTTTAAACCTTTTTTTCTGAATTTTTTTTGATATGTACTAATACTCTATTATGAATTTGATGAATAATATAATCACTCCATATTTTCCAATAAAATGAAGGTCTAATATTATGATAATACCAAGTAGTTCCTTCTAAAAGAGTTTTTCCATTTCCTAAAGAAGTTAATTTGAATTGACCTTTTTTTGAAACTAGATAATCGTGCAAATGTGGTGCATCAATATCTAAATAACTTAACTCTTTCATAGATGCTGGTTGTTCTAAAACATCAAATTTTAAAAGGTTGGGTTCATCCCAAAGTGTAATTGGTTCAACAAAACTTCCTGTGGTAAAATTGCAATGTCTTACGGCTCCAACTCCTGTTCCTTTTATTTTTGCATTAATTGGATAAGCAATACCTGTTTTAAAAATAAGTTCTTTTGGTTCATCTAATTGAGGAAACTCAATAATATTTTTCCAAACTGTTTTTGGGTCTGAATCAATTTCTATAGAAGTTACAACAGACATCAATTCTGGTTTTATATCTTTTTCAATAAAACTGATTGTAGGAATCATAAAAACTAATACAATAATTGAATTTAAGGATTTATTATTAATTTTATTATTAATAAAATAACCAATTAGGCTACCAAACCAAGTAAATAAAAGCCCAAATGGAGCAGCCATAGCAATACAAATAAGACCTTCAATAGCAAATACAATTATACCTAAAACAAATACAGTAAGAGTTAAAGAACCGATTCTAAGAGATTTTCTTATAGTTATTTCTCTTTTATATCCATATAAAATTGTAGAACTTAAACCAATAAAAAAAGGAATTAGTATAAAAAGAGCTATTCCATATTGCTTAAAACCATAAATACCTAGAAGTAAAAAAATCCAAGAAACTATAGCAGTTAATCCAATTGAAACTTTTTTTCTTTCTTTTTCATTCTCAGTTAATATTTTGCTTAAATTTATCATTTAGGTATTTTTTTTAATAATTATTTAAAGCTATTATAGCAAATAGAAAATTTTTATAATGCGATTTAACTCTATTATTCTAATGTTATAATAATAAAAATAAAATATTAAATTAAAATTATAATAGTAAAAAAATGAAAAAATTTAAAATATCCATTTTATCCTCACTTTTGGTTTTTAATTTCTCTTGTGCTAATTTTCTTAGTGAAAATAGTTTTTTTGATAATGAAGTTAAAATAACTAATAAAAATAAAAAAGTTGATGAATTATTAGAAAAATTAACTTTAAATAATAAATTTATGGGTTCTGTATCTATCAGAAATAAAAACAAACTTATATATGATAAATCTTATGGTTTTTCAGATATTTCAGATAAAAGTAATATAAAAGCATCTGAAAAAACTAAGTATCGCATAGGTTCAACAACAAAGGTTTTTACAGCAGTTATGATTTTTCAACTTATTGAAGAAAAAAAATTAACTTTAAATAATACATTATCTGAATTTTTTCCTGAAATTAAAAATTCAAATAAAATTACAATAGAATATTTATTAAACCATAGAAGCGGGATACATAATTTTACTAATGACGAAAGTTATTTAAGTTATTATGACAAACCAAAAACACAAGAAGAAATCGTATCAATAATTAGTAATTCTAATTCTGATTTTGAACCTAATAAAAAAGCTGAATATAGTAATTCTAATTTTGTTTTATTAGGTTTTATTATTGAAAAAATTACCAAAAAAGATTATAAAAGTAATTTAAATACAAGAATAATTAACAAATTAGATTTAAAAAATACTTATTATGGTAGAAAAATAGATTTAACTCAAAATGAAGCTTACTCTTATACTTTAAAAAATAATAAATTTATCAAAGAAATTGAAACAGATATGAGTATTCCTCACGGTGCGGGAGCAATAGTATCAAATTCATCTGATTTAACCTATTTTATTTCAGCTTTGTTTGAAGGGAAATTAGTTAATTCTGAATCATTAAAAGAAATGAAAAATATAAAAGATGGTTATGGAAAAGGTCTTTTTGAAATTCCTTTTTACGATAAAATTTCTTTTGGGCATAATGGAGCTATAGATGGATTTAGATCAATGTTAGTTTATTTTCCAGATAATAAATTAAGTTTAGCTTTTACTAGTAATTATTTAAAATACTCAGCAAATGAAATGTTAATTGGTATTTTAAGTTTTTATTATGAAAAAGATTATAAAATACCCTCTTTTGATACTATAAAAAAAATAGAACTGAGTCCTGATGTATTAAATTCATACGAAGGTTTATATTCATCAAAAGATATTCCTCTTAAAATAACTACAAAAGTAGTAGAAGGAGAACTTACCGCACAAGCTACAGGTCAAGAAGCATTTACTCTTTCACCAATTAGTGAAAATGAATTTATTTTTGAGGAAGCTGAAATTAAATTAGAGTTTACTAAAGATAAAAAAAGCCTTACTTTAAAACAAAATGGAAATAATATTATTTTTTTTAAAGAGTAAAATATATTAAAATGTTATAATAATTAAGGTTATATTTGTAGGACTTATAATGCTATTACCGCAATTGTCTTTTGTAACAGTCTAGCCCTAGCATTTTCTATTTCTCAAATATGACCCTAAATTTATTTTTTTAATTATTTATGAAAGATTTTTCTGAAAAAATACAAAAAGATGACATTTTAATGTTTATAAATGCTTGTTTTTCATCTACAGGACAAAATGAGTTTTATGAATCATCTTATACGCAATCTTTAACGATCAGTTTTTTACATGAATATATGTTGGTAAATTATCGAGAATTATATTTTAGATTTTTGGGAGTTGGAATAAATCACTATAATCAAGCTAAAATAATTTTAAATTTATTAAGCACAGGAAAAAATTCTATAAAAGAATTAAGATTTCTTGAAAATGAATATATTACAAAATCATTAAAAAAATTACCTTCAAATAGAGTTTATAAGCTTTTTGTTGAATTAAAAAAAAATAAAGTTAATAATGCTAGAACAAAAGCAATAGTAAAAAATTATTTGAAATCAAAAAAAG
>JBBTGK010000295.1:0-8511 GCA_038060635.1 Cyanobacteriota bacterium
GGAGCATTACTTGATCATGAACCTGATTTAGTTGTTTCAGGAATAAATAGAGGGAAAAATATGGGTACTGATGTTGTTTATTCAGGTACTGTTTCTGCTGCTATGGAAGGTAATATTTTAGGTATTCCATCTATCGCAGTTTCTCTTGCAAGTTTTGCTGATGAACATTATGATACAGCAGCTAAGTTTATATTAAAATTTATAGAAAACTTTGATAAAAACTCTTTACCACTAAAAACACTTTTTAATGTGAATGTTCCTGCTGTACCTTATGAAGAACTTTTAGGAGTAAAAATAACAAGGTTAGGAATACATAGATATATTGATGTTATAGAAAAAAGAGAAGATTTAAGAGGAAAAGTTTATTATTGGCTTGGAGGCGAACCTTCAGAAAAAGATGATGAAGAAGGAACTGACTCAGATGCTATAAAAAATAAATTTATTTCTATTACACCGATACATTATGACTTAACAAATTACGAATTTATGGCACAATTATATAATTGGGATTTAAATACAAGTTCAAAAACAGAGGTAAAAAAATAATGCTTATAGGCGTTCCAAAAGAAATTAAAGATAATGAATACAGAGTTTCTTTAACACCTGGTGGTGCAAGAGCTTTAGTAAATGCTGGACATACTGTATATGTTCAATCTACCGCAGGAGATGGCAGTAGTTTTTCTGATCAAGAATATGAAGCAATGGGAGCAAAAATTCTTCCTACAGCAAAAGAAGTTTTTGAGAAATCTGAAATGATCATAAAAGTAAAAGAACCTTTAAAAGCTGAATATGAATTACTTAGAAAAGATCATATTCTATTTACTTATTTACATTTAGCTGCCTCTAAAGAGCTTACTGATGCTTTGGTTAAAATAGGTTTAGTAGGAATTGCTTATGAAACAATTCAATTACCAAATGGTTCATTACCTTTACTTACACCTATGAGTGAAATTGCTGGTAGAATGGCTGTTCAAGTAGGTGCTCAATACCTTGAAAAAAGAAATGGTGGAAGAGGAATTTTATTAGGTGGAATACCTGGAGTTCAACCAGCTAATGTAGTTATAATTGGTGGCGGTGTTACTGGTACTCAAGCTGCAAAAGTAGCTTTGGGAATGGGAGCAAATGTAACCATATTAGATAATAATTTAGATAGATTAAGATATTTGAGTGATATTTTAGAAGGAAGATTTATAACTCTTGCTTCTAATTATGAAGCAGTAGAAACAGCGTCTATGTCAGCAGATTTATTAATCGGAGCTGTTCTTATTCCTGGTGCTAAAGCACCTGTAATTGTTAACAGAGATATGGTTAGCAAAATGAAAAAAGGTTCTGTAATTGTTGATATTTCTGTTGACCAAGGTGGTTGTGTAGAAACAATAAAAGCAACAACTCATAGTGATCCAATTTATACTGTTGATGGAGTAATTCATTATGGTGTAGCTAATATACCTGGTGCAGTTCCAAGATCTTCAACATTAGGACTTACAAATGCAACACTTCCTTATATTTTACAAGTAGCAAATAAAGGCTATAAAAAAGCAATGGAAGATAATAAAGATCTTGCAAAAGGTTTGAATGTAGAAGGTGGGAAAATATTATTAGATGTTGTAGCAGATACATTTAAATAACTCTCAAATTACTGAGAACTACGTTCATATTAATACCAAACCAAGCTTGTGTAACAAAATTTCATTTTGTTACACAAGCTACAAAGCTTTGCTTAGAAGTATTAATAAAATAAATATTTTTAAAGTTTGAAAAGAAACTTGATTATTTTGGTGAGATTAGATATAAAATTATGTATCTGATCTCACTTTTATTTTCTGAGGGTTTTATATGTCCTATATCGATGATGATAATTTATGGAAAGAAAATTTATATGAAACTTTAGGTATTCCTGAAGATATTTCTGATGGCGATTTAAAAAAAGCTTATCTTAAACTTGCAAAAAAATATCATCCCGATAAATTTCCTGAAGAAAATGAAGAAAAAATTGAAGCTCAAAGACTTTTTTCAAAAATTACAGTAGCTTATGATGTTTTAAGTGATCCTAAAAAAAAGAAACATTATTTTGAATTAAGACGATTATTAGCTAGTCATATTCATCAACAAGGGCAACAAAGTTCAGAATCTACCCAACCACAAGATAATAATAAGCAAACACAAACACAACAAAATTCTACAGAGCAAAAACCAGCCGAACAAAAACCACCTGAAGTAAAAAAGCCAGAAAATCATGTGTCAGCAGAAAAAATTAAAGAAGATCAAGCCAAAAAACTTTTTGATATTGCTATGGAAAGTTTGAAAAAAAATAAACTTGATGATGCTATTGATTTTTTTAAAAAAGCAATCAATACAAAAACAGATGTTGCTGAATTTCATACACAATTAGGAATTGTATACAAAAAGAAAAATTGGGCTGGAATGGCAATAAATGAATTTAAACTTGCTTTAAAATATAACCCTAAAGATAATGTCGCTAAAAAAAATCTGGATGAATTAGGAGGAGGAAACTCTGATAATGGAAAAGATGGAAAAAAAGGTGGTTTTTTTAGTTCTTTATTTGGATTTGGAAAAAAGAAATAGAGATGTAGGGATTGTCTAAAAAGTGTATTTTTTTATAAAATTACAAGGTTAAAAGCCAATATTTCTGTAGGGACGTTTTATGAAACGTCCTCTTTTTAGAAAGCCCCTATGATATGTATTTTATAAAATCATCTAATGTTTTTTCTTCTTTTTTGTTTGAAAATTCATTATTCCATTTATTTATTAAATTTTGATATTCTGAAACTTCTTCTATTCCTTCATCTATAAGTAAATCTATTTCTTTATGATTTTTTACCCTTTTTTTATCACAAAAACCTTCCACAACTTTTCCAGCATAGTCATCTATAAGTAATTTTGATTTTTTTCTGGAAAACGGCCATGTTCTACATGAATTAGGTCTTGTTTCATAGACTGAGCAAACATTATTTTCTAAGAATATACAGGCATTATCATCGTCTTTATTTCTTAAATATAGGGAAACATATTCACCATAAATAAAAACCGAATAAGGCTCATTTTCTGAAGAAATAATTAAATCAATAAAATCTTTTGCTTCTATATTATTTTTCAGGAGTTTTATTATATCTACATGGCTTAAAGGAACATCCATTTCATGACAACATTCTCCACATTTATTACATGAAAAAAGTATTTTTTCTCTAAAAAACCAATGATTTATCATTATGCTAATTTTTTATTTGGAGATTTATTTACAAAAAAAGTTCCTAACAATACTAAAACACAACCTAAAACCATTGGGGCATGAATAGCTTCATTAAAAAATAAAATACTCCAAATCATACCAAAAAATGGAATCAGAAACATTATTGTTAGGGTTTTTGCAGGGCCTATTTCAATCATAAGATTGTAATATATTATATATCCTAAAGCAGAACCTAATATTCCTAATGCTAGTAAATTAGTTATAATGTCAAATTCAAAAAATCTAGTTGGTAATTTAAATAAACCTATAGGAAACATAACTAAAGCTGCAAATAATTGAGAACAAGCAGCCATAGAATATGGATCAACACCTTTTGTATTACTTTTTATATAAACACCAGCCAAAGCAAAACAAAGAGATCCTATTAAACAACATACAATACCAATAATAAAAGTTTGATAATCACTACTTGGAGGTGGTTTATTTACAATAAAAAATACACCAGAAAAACCAAAAAACATTCCTAATATTTGATTAAAATTAATTCGTTCTTTTAGAAAAACAGCACTAGATAAAACACCAAAAAGAGGAGTTAATGAATTTATTATAGTGGCATAAGAAACAGGTATATATAATAAACTTAATGAAACAATAGAAATAGGAATCGCTAAATTTAGAACTCCTAAAATAAGATATTTTTTCCAATTTTCTTTAAAATAAAAGTTTTTTTTGGTAAATTTTAGATAGATAAATAAAATTACACCACCTAATAAAAATCTTAAGTCGGCTGTCCATATTGCACCTAAGTGGGGAACTACATTTTTCATAAAAACATAGCCCAAACTCCAAATTATTGATAATAAAATAAGTTTTACAATATTAAAAACAGACATTAATATCCTTCAGGAAAACCTCCTTTACGAGGATCTGAGGCTCCAGAAATTTTTCCATCTTTTATCAAAATCCCCTGAACGGCACTTTCAGCATTTCCTATTGTAAGTTCATAACCTTTAACTTTTAAGTTGTTTCTTACATCTTCAGGCATTTCTTTTTCAATATATAGTTTATTAGGCGACCATTGATGATGAAATCTTGGTGAAGAAATAGCTTCTTCTATATTCATTCCAAAATCGATTACATTCATTATGGCATGTAATGTACCAGTTATTATTCTTGGTCCACCAGATGCACCAACTATCATAAATGGTTTTCCATTTTTTAATAAAATAGTAGGACTCATACTACTCAATGGTTTTTTGTTTGGTTGAATTGAATTATTTGAATTTCCAATAAGACCAAAAGAATTTGGAACTCCTGCTTGAATGCTAAAATCATCCATTTCATTATTCATTAAAATTCCAGTATCTTTTATAACAGTTTGAGAACCAAATAAAGTATTTACTGTTTCTGTAGCAGAAACAACATTTCCAAATTTATCTATAACCGAATAATGAGTTGTTCCATGATCTTCAGGCAAATATTTTTTAGAACCATAAGTATCAATAGGTTTAATAGCATTTTCATCTATAGTTTTTGATATTTTTTTTGCATGTTCTTTAGAAATGAGAGTATTTAAAGGAATTTTTACAAAATCAGGATCACCCATATATTCAGCTCTATCAGAAAAAGAATGTTTTAATGCTTCTGTAACTAAATGAACATGTTTTGAAGAACCAAAACCAGTAGAATTCCAACCTAGTTCAAAATTTTCTAAAATATTTAATGTTTCTAATAAAGCTGTTCCACCTGAACTAGGAGGAGGCATAGAAATAATATCATATCCTCTATAAGTACCTTTGAGAGGGATTCTAATTTTTGGCTTATAATTTTTAAGATCATCGAAAGTTATAAAACCACCATTTTTTTTCATATCTGCATCTATTTTTTTTGCAATAGAACCAGAATAAAAATCATTTACACCTTTTTCGGCTATTATCCTAAGGGTTTTACCTAATTGAGGGTTTTTTATAGTTTCATCTATTTCACGAGGCTTATTTTTATTAAAAAAAGTTTTTATTACACTTTCTTCTGCACCACGTTCAAAAATTGTTTTTGTTGAAGCTGAAAAATGTTGATCTGCTAAAAAACCATTTTCTGCAAATTTTATTGCAGGTTGAATAAGCTCTTTTAAAGTTTTTGTACCATATTTTTTTAATACATAATCTAATCCTGCTAAGTTTCCAGGAACTCCAGCAGCCTTATAGCCTTGTGTACTAAGCTTAGGAATAGGTTTGTTATTTTTATCGAGATACATATCCTTGTAAGCTTTATGAGGAGCTATTTCTCTATAATCAATAACAACATCCTCTCCTTTTGAGGTATGAATTACCATAAAACCTCCACCGCCAATACCTGTACTTTGATTTCTTACAACAGATAAAACAAGAGAAGTAGCAACGGCTGCATCAAAAGCATTTCCACCTTTTTTAAGAACATCAGAACCAGCTTTTGAGGCTAGATAATGATCACTTGCAACCATTGCATTTTTAACTTCTTTAGGTGCTCTTACTGCACTTTCAGAAATTCCTGTGTTAAAAATTAAAGCAAGGCTTATTAATAAAGATTTTGATAGTATTTTCATTTTTATACCTAGTTTTTTACTACTTTTATTGTATTTAATTTTTTATCTTCAGCACCATTTATTACAGCACCATATTTTTTCATGATATTTAAATAAGATACAATTTCATCTGTAATAATTTCTCCTGGAATTAATATTGGTATTCCTGGTGGATATGGAGAAACAAGTTCTGCTGATATTTCGCCTGAAGAATTATCAAAATCAATAGATTTTATATCAGAATAAAAAGCATCTCTAGGAATCATAGCCATTTTAGGAATTTCTGGTATTTCTGGTAAACTATAATTTACTTCTAAATCTTTTTCATACTCTGGATTGGTAGCAATATCTTTTACGGCATTTATTAATCTATCTAAATCTCTTTTATCATTTCCAATAGTTACTAATTCTAAAACATTATATAAAGTAGCCATTTCAGATTGAATATTATGTTTTTCGTTCATAATATCTAATGCTTTAAAACCAGATATACCTGTTTTTGTAAAATCTATTACAAGCTTTGTTAAATCAATATCTTCAATTCCTAATGTGCCAATTAATTCTTTTCCAAAGCATCTAACATTTGGTATTTTATTTATTTCATTTCTGGCATATTCTGATAAATCTAATGTTCTTTGAAGCAAAGCTTCACCTTCTACAGCCATTTGTCTTCTAGCAATATCTAAAGAGGTTAATAAAATATATGACGGGCTGGTTGATTGTAAAATTTGAAGGAATTTTTTTACTCTTTTTACACTAACTCTATTTCCATTTACATGAAGCCAAGAACTTTGACTCATTGCAGAAATTATTTTATGAGCGGATTGAATTACCATATCTGCACCAAAGGAAACAGCTGATTTTGGTAAATCTTTATGAAAGTGAAAATGAGGACCATGAGCTTCATCAACAAGTAAAATAGAATCATATTTATGAACTAAGTCCACAATTTTACCTAAATCTATAGTTGTTCCAAAATAAGTCGGATTTACTATCATTACTGCTCTGGCATCAGGGTTTTCTTCTAATGTTTTTTCTAAAACTTCTATATTTATTCCATGAGATATTCCCAATGTTTCATCCCAAACTGAAGGGACATATAATGGAATAGCTCCACTTAATAAAACAGCACTTATAACGGATTTGTGTATATTTCTTGGTAGGATAATTTTGTCGCCTGGTTTGCAAACACTCATTATCATTACATTATTGCCTACTGTAGAACCATTTATAAGAAAAAATGAGTGATCTACTCCATAAGCTTGAGCTAAAAGCTCTTGAGATTCTTTTATAACGGTATCAGCATTATAAAAATTGTCTATATTTGGTATTTCTGTAAGGTCTGCCTTAAAAATATTTTCCCCAAATAATTCTAAAAGTTCTTTTGATACTCCCTTACCTTGTTTATGTCCTGGAGTATGATAATCGGACATATCTTTTTTTATATATTCTTTTATTGAATCAAATAACGGTGCTTTCTTTTGATCTTCCATAAACCTTCCTTAAAAAAACAAAAGACCCTTGTTATTCAACAAGGATCTTTCGTAATAAATTAATAATTAAACAGTAGCTTCAGCAGGAGTTTGTCCTTCTGCTTGTGGCTCATCTTCTTTCTTTTTTCTAGCTTTTTTTGGTTTATCAGAATCATCTGATTCACCAGCGTCAGCTTTATTTTCTTCTTCAGAATCTTGACCAGGTACATATTCTTTAAATGTTAAAGATATTTTTCTTTCAGAAGGTTTAAATTTCTTTATTGTTGCTTCAACTTCTTTACCAATTGGAAGAAACTCTTCTATGTTTATTGCTTCATCAGAAATTTCTGAACTTGGTAAAAGAGCTTCAACGCCTTCTGCAACTTCAATAAAAGCTCCAAAAGGTGCAAGTTTGGTAACAATACCTTTAACTTTTTCGCCTTCTTTAAAAGAATCTTTTATAGATTCCCATGGATCGCTTTGCATTCTTTTTAAACTTAAAGAAACTCTGTTAAGATCTCTGTCTATTTTGAAAACTTTAACAGTTAATTGATCACCAGCTTTAAGAACTTCACTTGGATGAGCAATTCTTTTCCAAGAAATTTCAGAAATAGGTAATAAACCATCAATACCACCAACATCAACGAAAGCTCCAAAATCAACAAGTCTTACTATTCTTCCTGTGATTACTGAACCTTCTTCAAGGTTAGCTACAACTTCTGCTCTTAAAGGACTTCTTTCGTCTTCAAGTGCTTTTCTATGAGATAAGATTAACTTATTTTTCTTTTGATTGATTTCAATAATTTTTAAAGGAAGTTCTAATCCTTTTAATTCTTCAAGTGTTTCTGTTGCTGTTCTTAATTGAGATGAAGGAACAAACCCTCTAATTCTATGAATCTCAACAAGTAATCCGCCTTTAACAACGTCAATAACTTTTGCTTTAATGATTTTGTTTCCATCAGAATCTTCTTGTGCAAATGTCCAGCCTCTAGCTTGATCAACTCTTTTCTTAGAAAGTGTTACTTGACCATATTCATTTGCTTCACGAAGAATATATAGTTCTATTTCTTCTCCAATTTGAAGTGAATCTCTTACAGAAGAAGCTTGTACATTAGCTAATTCTTTTAAAGGTAAAACGCCTTCAGATTTTCCACCTACATCAATAAGAGCTTCGTTGTGATCAACTCTTACAACTATACCTTTTATTATTTTCCCTTGTTCAAGACTTGCAAACGTAGATTCATAATCTATATCTGCTAATTCAGAAG
>JBBTGK010000295.1:8521-9336 GCA_038060635.1 Cyanobacteriota bacterium
AGAAGCAGATGCTTCTTGTTTTTTTGTGATTGTCATTACCAAAAATATCCCTTGTAATACCTGCGTCCAAAAAATACAAAATAAAAAAAAATATCTTTTAAATTTAAAAAGTAATTTTTATAGTTTTAAAAATTTTTCAGAACACTTCTATTTTAACAATGTAAAAAAATACTGTGAAGCCTCAAAGGATTAATTCTGATAAATTTTAATAAAAATTAACCCTTTTTAAGATAAAAAAACATTAAAAAAGACCCTTAAAAATATTTAAGAGTCTTTTTATAAAATTTAGAATTAAGGGTTTGGAGGAGGTGGTGGAGCATCTCCGCCTGTACCAGATACAGCGGTTGCAGCTTTATCAAATGTATCTTTTGTGTTTGTTCCTAATGTTTGAACAGCACCAATAACAACAACAGCTATAAGAGCAACGATTATACCGTACTCTACCATACCTTGTCCTTCTTCATCTCTTAACAAATTCATTAAAAGGTTTTTCATTTTAAATATTTCTCCACAGAATATAAATAACCTAAAATCTATATATTAATTATATATGAAATAGGTAAAAAAAATTATGTATTTAATTTAAGTACAGTTTATATTATTTTGAAAATAGGCTAAAAAGCATTAAAAAAGGCTCCTAATTACTTATGAGCCTTTTTCTAAGATTTAGAATTAAGGGTTTGGAGGAGGTGGTGGAGCATCTCCGCCTGTACCAGCTACAGCAGTTGCAGCTTTATCAAATGTTCCTTTTGTATTTGTACCTAATGTTTGAACAGCACCAATAACAACAACAGCTATAAGAGCAACGATTATAC
>JBBTGK010000296.1:0-5184 GCA_038060635.1 Cyanobacteriota bacterium
TTAGTTAAACATATTAATTTTTCTTTGTTGAGCTATCTCAGCGTAAGGACACGTTATTTCTATTGGCACTCCAATAGGAGTATTTCTTAAAACATACGCTCCAGATTGTGTATATTGATGTATTCCTACCCATTCTGTGCAAAAATCAAGAGATCTTGCTTCTATTTTTACATCATCAATAGTAAAACCTGAAGTATCAAATACTTTCCCATTAAAAGTAGCTCTTTCGTCTATAGATTTGTAATTTTTTACTATAAAACTATTATAAATCTCAGTCTTTTTAATTGTTCTATTAAAGGTAGGTTTTTCTTTTATATCATCTGTTTTATTAAAAATAGTTCCTAAATCTTTTTCAATTACATCTTCATTTTTTGGAATATCATAAAGATAATCATATTTATTTATTATTTCTGCATCTGAACAAAGTTCTTTTTCTTTTATAACTAAATTATTTACAAAATTAGCTTTAAAAATAACTTTTTTTGATTTACTTTTATTATAAACAATTATATCAACATTAGAATATTTTTTACCTGTTATTACTCCATTTTCTACAGCAATATCGTTTTTTTCTGAACTTTCCCAAATGACTTGATTTGTTTTTGTTCCATCTAAGTATTCTACTTCAGATTCAAATGTATCTTGAGATTTTAATGTTGTATCAAAATTAAATTGTTGTTTTATTTCACCTGTTTTTGCAATTATATAGCCATCTTTTTTTGATTTTACTGTAATTGATTTTATTATTTTTTCTTTTATAGTTATATCATTGCTTGCTTGATTTAATGTTGTAGAACAAGAAAAAAGTACCAAAGAACAAACACTTAAATATATTATTTTTTTCATTTTTTATCTCTCTAATTTGCTGTAGCTATTTTTTGATGAAAACGAATTGGATCATTTTGGCAAATACCACATGTTCCCTCATCAATCGCTATTTTTCTACCAGAAGGATCTGTTATTGCAACAAATTCAGAAGCATTAGCAGGTAAAATAGCTTTTAAATTTGGAATAAAAATACCATTAACTGTATCATTATAACCTCCTTCTATATCTCCAGCAGAAACAATAACTTTATCATCTTTATCAAATGCTTGAGGGTTAAGTTCAAGAGTAATCATGTTATTTTCAACTTTAGCTGATTTTAAAGGGCTTAGAGAACCACCATATTGTGTTAAAATATTAGTAAAACTACCACCAAGACCTTTTGTAAATAATCCTGAGCTAGATTTATTTGTAATAGCTAATTGTAAATCACTCTCACTTAATTTTGATATTGAATAAACAGCCTTAAAATTACCTGTAGATTTTTCTTTGTATCCTAAAATAGTTACATTATTACCTTCTAAATTATTGGTATTATAAGCATATAATTGAAGAGTAGAATCATTAGCTGTTGTAGAATCTTTTGGATCTGCAAGTAATGCTTGTGGAACAGTTTGGTTGATAACATCCATTGGTTTGCTGAACATTATTCTAACTGTATCATTTGCAGAACCTCCATCAATTGCTTGAACATTTGTTATAAAAGGATCAGCATCTTGATTTTTTACAGAAAAAACAGCAAAGTCATTAATTTTAGTCGGAGTAAATCTAAAATATCTATTAAATTTAGATGCTTTATCAGTTTTATCTCTAAAAGCAGCCGTAAAATCAACCATATATTTTGCTTCATCACCTGTTTTATTTGCTAAAATAGCTTTAGAGGTTTTAACGGTTACAGAGGTATCATCTGCACCCCATGCAAAAGAAACAGAAGAAAGATTTCTATCTATTGTAAAATTTGTTTTTCTATTATTAAAATTAGCTTGAGATGTAACTCTAAAATAGTTTTCAACATCATCTCTTCTAACAGGTTCACTAAATATAATTTCAGCTGTTAATGAATCTGATGAAATTCCTGTTACATTTGGAATTAAACCATCTGGTTTTCTAGGATTAGGATTCATTGTACTTGCACCATCAGAATCTGTAACTATTTTTCCATTTATTTTTAAACTAATTACTTCTGGTTCGTCTTGAATAGCATATAAATTAAGAGGATCTGTTCCAGTTGGACCATTTCCACTACCAAAATCAAAAACATTAGCTTTTGGATCTCCTGTTAAGTTTAATTTTAACATTTCTATTCTTGTTCTACTTGTCCAACCATCTTTTTTAGCAGTTATTTCTATTTTTGCATTTGGTGGTGCATTTCTAAATACATAAGCTCCTGACTGTGTTTTTTGAGGTTCTCCTGTCCATGCGACACAAGGATCAATAGATTTTGCTGTTACCGTTGCATCATCAACTGGTACACCTGAAGTATCAAAAACTTTACCGTTGAAAGTAGATTTTTCTGAAAAATCTGATATTGAGCCTGTTGTATCTTGAGGGTTATAAATTGCAGGAGAAGATGGATCTCCTGAATAAGAATAAGTATATTCGTAAGAATCTTGATAAACTAATCTATATCTTGGGTAATATTCTTTTACATAAGATATAGATTGACATGGATTTGTTACAATAGTTGTATCGCTTAATTTTTCTCTAAAACCAATTGGAAATTGAATATAATTATCTTTATAATCTTTTAATTCAATTCTTATTCTTGCTTCTCCATAACCAATTCCTTCCACAAAAAAAACTTTTTCATTTTCATTAGATGTATCTTGATTCAATGCTCTAACAACAACTTCATTATTTTCTGTAACTAAAACATTAATATTTTTACTAACTTTTAAATCTACTGAGGCTGTAATAATTTTTACCAAAAACTTTGGTCTTTCTCCTTTAACAAAATTGTAAGCTCTAATAAGTCTATTATCACTAGGATCATTACTAGAAATAAGAATTCCATCAGTAGAATAAACTTTTAAATAAAAAGGGATTTTTTTTACATTTATTTCAATAGATTTTGTTACTAAAGGATCATTTTTTGCACTTATAGTTATTGTAGCTTTGCCAGATTGTAATGCTCTTATTTTTCCTGTGTCATTTATTTGAATAATATTAGAATCTGAGGTTTTCCAAAAAACATTTTTATCATTGCTTCCATCTTCATAAATTATATTTGCCTCTAAAGTTGTATAATCACCCAAACTCATTTCAGGTTTTGAACCAAAAATATCAATAGATCTAATTTTCTTTTTTGTCATTGTAGAAGTTGTTGATGTAGTTGAAGAACTTTGTGGTATAGGTTTTGGTGATGAAGTAGAAACAACAGTATCATTTGGTAAAACTGTTTTTTGACTCTGATCAAAATTAAACGTTCCTTGAACTAATGGAGTTTTGTTATCTACAATATTACATGACGGTAGGATAGCAATAGCTAAAAATAACGGTAAAAACAATTTTTTCATTTAATGTACTTCCTTTCTAATATATTAGCCTTTTCTTTTTTTAGTTTTTAATTATTTTTAGCTATTTTTATAAAACTTGCATAGCATATAAATTATTTGGATCTGTTCCATTTATTTCATTTCCACGACCAAAATCAAATTTATTAACATTAGGATCTCCCATCAAATTAGGTTTTAAAATTTCAGTCCTTACTCTTGTTGTCAAACCATCTTTTCTAACAATAATTTCTATTTTTACACCGACAGGAGCATTTCTAAATACATAAGAGCCAGATTGAGTTTGTTGAGCTTCTCCTTGCCATACAACACAAGGATGAATTGATTTTGCTGTTATAATTGCATTATCAACTGGGCGACCTAATGAATCAAAAACTTTTCCAGTAAATGTAGCTTTTACATTAATCTCTGGATCTGTATAAAAAGAAGAGTATTTAGGAAGATTACTTATATCATTTGAACATTCAATTTTTCTGTTAAATAAGTTTTCGACAAAATTAGCTCTAAAAACAACATTTTGAGATTTATTATCAGCCGTATATATATTTATATCAACAGCACCATAAGTAAGACCTTTTATAACACCATTATCTACAGAAATAACATTATTTCCATTACTTTCCCACATAACTTGTTCAGTTTTTGTACCATCTAAATATTCAACTTCTGCTTGAAAACTATCTTGTGATTCTATTCTATTATCAAAGTTAAATTGACTTTTATATTCTCCTGTTTTTGCAATTACATAGCCATCTTTTCTTGATTTTACAATTATACTTTTTATCTCTTTTTCTTTTATAGTTAATTCAAAACTTTTAGAAATAGTAGGATATCTATTTGATGTTGCAGTAAGTGTTATTTTACCTAAAGAAATAGCATGTAAAAAATTATCTTTTTCTACTTTTCCAATTTGTTCATTAGATGATTTCCAAGTAACATCATTACTACCATTTCCATTTTCATCTTTAAAATCAGCATTTAGTTTAAAAACATTACCTAAATAAGCAATATCTTTATTTTTTAATGTTAATTCTGGCATTTGTAATGGTTTTATAGCATTATTTTTATCTGTATTTGTTGTATTTGTATTACTTGTTGTGCTAGTTGTTGTAGTGCTTACTGTATTATTTTTTTTCTCAACAACAGTAGGCGTTTTTGTTTCTGTTGTGTTTTTATTTACATCATCACTTGGCTGATTTACTGTTATAGAACAAGAAAAAAGTACCAAAGAAGAAATTGTTGAATATATTATTTTTTTCATTTTTTTTATTTCCTTAATTTGCAGTAGCAACTCTTTGAGAGTTGTTTATATCTATATTAGCTGATGTTAATGCGTTTCCAGAATCGAGAGGTCTTCCTGATGGGTCTGTTATCAACATAAAATTACCTTCATTACTTGGTAAAACAGAATTTAAACTTGGAACAAAAACAGAATTTATTTTGTCATCATATTTTCCATTAATAACTCCTGCGGATAGAATAACTCTATCATCTTTATCAAATGCTAGTGGGTTAAGTTCAATTGTAATCATATTATTTTCAACTTTAGCTGATTTTAATGGGCTTGTAGCTCCTCCGTATTGTGTTGATATGTTAGAAAAATTTCCACCAAGAGCTTTTGTAAATAATCCCAAGCTAGATTTATTTGTAACAGCCTTTTGTAAATCACCCGAAGCTAATCTTGCTATTGAATAAACTCCTTTAAAAAGTCCAGAAGCCTTATCTTTAAACCCTAAAACAGTTATATTGTTAGAGTTTATATTATTGGTATTATAAGCAAATAACTGAATAGTAGAATCGTTAGCTGTTGTAGAATCTGTTGGATCTGCAAGTAAAGCTTGAGGAA
>JBBTGK010000297.1:0-7946 GCA_038060635.1 Cyanobacteriota bacterium
AAAAATCAAGATGGTAATGATATTATTGCTTATGGTGGAGCAAAATTTATTTCCTCATTAATAAAAGCAGAATTAATTGATGAATTTCATTTATTTATAAATCCTTCAATTCTTGGAAATGGAATGCCCATTTTTAAAGATATCGAAAGTAGACAAAACTTAACTCTAAAAAAATCATCATCTTTTGATTGTGGAATTGTCGTAATTCATTATGATTTAAAAAAATAAGCTGTAAAGCATTGTATAGATGGATTATAATTCGTCTATACTTAATGTCATTATTTTTTTATCTATAATTTTTTAATGAACCATTTTATTTTTTTATCAGGTATTTTTACTTTTAATAATTAAAATACTTTCTAACAAACTCTTTATGTTAGAATATAAAATCAGTTTAAATTAAGTAGAGGATAAAAATGAAAGTAATTCTTACTCAAGATGTTAAGTCAATAGGAAAAAAAGGTGAAGTTGTAGAAGTTTCAGAAGGATATGCAAACAACTTTCTTTTTCCTAAAAAAGCAGGTATTCCAGCAACTGATGCCGCTATGAAAGACAAAGGTGAAAAAGAAAAAGTTGAGAAAATTAAAGAAGCTAAAATATTAGAACAAGCTAAAGAACTATCTGTAAAATTATCATCAAAGCCTGTAATAATGAAATCTAAAGCTGGTAATGAAGGCAAACTTTATGGAACTATTACTTCAAAAGAAGTTTCTGCAGAATTAAAAAGTCAACTTGGATATGATGTTGATAAAAGAAAAATACATATTGATGAACCAATAAAAGTTTTGGGTGATCATACTGTTCATTTTAAATTACACCCAAAAGTTAGTGTTACTGTTACAATAAAAGTAGAAGGTTTAACTCAGTAACGATTATTTAGTAGGGAACGTTTTGTAAGGAACGTTTTAAAAACGTTCCTAAACAAATACATTGGATTATATTAAATTAATTCTTGTTTTTTATTAGATTTTTATTTTAAAAGGGCTTTAAATATGACTATAGAAAAAATTACTCCTAATAATTTAGATGCTGAAAGAGCCGTAATAGGTTCTATTCTTTTAGATAAGGAAGCCGTTGCAAAATGTTTAGAACTTTTGACTCCTGCACATTTTTATTTAGCTTCTCATCAACTAATTTTTAAATCCGTTAGTGATTTGTATTTACATAATCAACCTGCCGATATTGTTACAGTTAGTGATCAATTAAAATTACAAGGTTTTTTAGAAGATATTGGTGGATATAAATATTTATTAGATTTGGTTGAAAGTGTTCCCACAACTGCAAACATAGAAAGATATGCAAAAATAGTAGAAGAAAAATTTATAAGAAGAGAGCTTTTGAGGTTAAGTACAGAAATATCAGAAATGTGTTACTCTAGCACAATGGATGTAGCTGGTTTAATTGATAGTGCAGAGAAAGGTATTTTTGCTCTTAGTCAAAAAAGATTCACAAGAGACCTTGTTCCTATTGGTCAAATGCTAGTAAATAATTATCAAACAGTTACAATGGGGTTTCCTGAAGATGGCTCACCTTATAGACAAATAAGTTTTCAAACAGGTATTTCTACTGGTCTTAATCAACTTGATGAATGGACAAATGGGCTTAACCCATCTGATCTTATTGTTATCGCAGCAAGACCAGCTATGGGTAAAACCGCTTTTTGTCTTAATATAGCTGTAAATATTGCCTTACAATCTAAATTACCAGTAGCTATTTTTAGCTTGGAAATGTCAAAAGAACAACTAGCTCAAAGGATGTTAAGTGCTCATTCTGAGATAAATAATTATCATCTAAAAACAGGTAATATAGATTCGAAACAATGGGATAAATTAACTAAAGCAACCGCAGAACTTTATGATGCTCCTATTTATGTTGATGATACTGGAAATTTAACCCCTATAGAAATTCGTTCAAAAATAAGAAGATTAAAAGCAGAAAATAAAAAACTAGGGGCTGTTATTATAGATTATTTACAACTTATGGAAGTTAAAGGAAATGAAGCGAATAGAGTTCAAGAAATTGCAAAAATAACTCGTGCTTTAAAACAATTAGCAAGAGAAATGGATGTTCCTGTTATTGCACTTAGTCAACTTAGTAGAAGTGTTGAAGCTAGGCAAAATAAACGTCCACAACTCAGTGATTTACGTGAAAGTGGATGCCTTACAGGAGATACTTTAATTTTAGATCCAATAACAGGAGAAAGAAAACCAATAGTAGAATTAGTAGGAAATAAAAATCTTAAATCATTTTCTATAGATGAAAAATTGAAAATTAGCAAACATGATATGAGTAAGGTTTTTTATTCTGGGAAAAAAATGGTTTACCAAATTAAAACAAGAACAGGTAGAACAATAAAAGCTAGTGAAAACCATCCATTTTTAAAACTATCAGGTTGGGAAAGATTAGATAACCTAAAAATAGGCGATAGAATAGGAGTTGCGAGAAATATATCAGTTAATACAGAAACAAATACTATGAATGATGATGAATTGATTTTACTTGCTCATTTATTAGGTGATGGTTGTATCCTTCCATCTCAGCCATACCATTATACTAGTGCAGATATGAACAACATAAATATAGTAAAAGATACAGCTGAAAGATTATTTAAAATTAATGGGAAAATTGTTCAACAAAAAAATTGGTATCATATTTATTTAACAAGCCCTTATAAACTTGCACGTGGAAAAACACACCCTATAACAAAATGGTATAAAAAATTAAATCTTGAAAGAGAAAGATCTTATAATAAAGTTATTCCAAATGATGTATTTAAAAACAATAATGATAAAATAGCTTTATTTTTAAAGCATTTATGGGCTACAGATGGAAATATAAGTTCAATTATTTCTGAAAATAGAAAAAACTCTGTTTCTATTTATTATGGAACATCAAGTGAAATTATGGCGGAGCAAATTCAACATCTTTTACTCAGATTAGGGATTATGAGTTCTCTAAAATCATCAAAATCTAATAAAGGTTATAGACTTATGTATAACATAAACATTACTGGTAGCCAAAATCAAATTAATTTTTTAAATAAAATCGGTTGTTATGGAATAAGAGGTCAAAATATAGAAAGTTTGATAAATGATCTCGAAAAAATTAAATCAAACCCTAATTATGACGTTATTCCCAAAGAAGCTTGGAAATTTATTATAGAACCTGCAAAATATGACGCTAAAATAGGTTGGAGAGAATTTTGCGAAGATCTTAAAATGTCTTATTGTGGAACAACTCTATTTAAGCATGGCATATCAAGAGAAAGAATGTCAAGAATTTATAAAATTCTTCCTCAAGATAAGATAAAAAATTTGAGTGAATCAGATGTTTTATGGGATGAAATAATTTCTATAACAAAAATAGGTATTGAAGATGTTTATGATGCAACTGTAGATAATGTTCATAATTTTGTTGCTAATGATTTTATAGTTCATAATAGTATTGAGCAAGATGCTGACATAGTAATGTTTATATACAGAGACGAATATTATAATCCTAATACAGAAAAAAAGAAGACTGCTGAAATAATAATAGCAAAACATAGAAATGGTGCTGTTGGAACAATAGAATTATATTTTGATGCAGAATTAACAAAATTCTCTGGTTTAGAAAAACTAGCTCATGAAGGTGGTTAATTTTATCATGAAAAAAATAATTAACTAAAACAAAATTTTGATATAATAAAAGCAAATTGTTTTGGCTTTAGAAATAGAAATTTATTATTTTTTTTAGGTGTTTTTATGAAATATAATCTATTAGGACGTACAGGACTATGGGTTTCTGAACTTTGTTTAGGAACAATGACTTATGGTGGTGTTGGTTTTTGGAAATCCATTGGTGAATTACCTCAAGATGCTGTTGATAAACAAATAAAAACGGCTCTTGATTCAGGAATAAATTTTATAGATACTGCAAATATTTATTCTTTTGGCGAATCTGAAAAATTATTAGGGCAATCAATAAAAAATCTTGGTATTAATAGAGAAGAAATTATTCTTGCTACTAAAGTAAGAGGGCAAATGAAAAATGAAACTCAAAATAGAGTTGGTTTGTCAAGACAAGCAATAATGTATGAAGTAGAACAAAGTTTAAAAAGACTACAAACAGATTATATTGATTTATACCAAATTCATGGTGTTGATCCATTAGTTCCTATAGATGAAACATTAAGAGCTTTAAATGATTTAGTAACTTCAGGAAAAGTAAGATATATTGGTTTATCAAATTTAGCAGCTTGGCAAATAATGAAAGCAATTGGTATTTCAGAAAAAAATTGTTGGAGTCGTTTTGAAAGTATTCAAGCTTATTATTCTATTGCAGGAAGAGATTTAGAACGTGAAATTGTTCCATTAGCAGAAGATCAAAATCTTTCTATTTTAGTTTGGAGTCCCTTAGCAGGTGGTTTTTTAACTGGCAAATTTGAAAAAGATTCTCAAAATCCCGAAGGAGCAAGAAGAAGCACATTTGATTTTCCTCCTGTAGATAAAGAAAGAGGTTTTGAATGTGTTGATGCTATGAAAAAAATAGCAGAAAATAGAGGGGTTTCTGTAGCACAAATTGCTTTAGCATGGTGTAATCATCAAAAAAGAATTACTAGTGTAATAATAGGTGCAAAAACACAAGAACAACTTATTGCAAATATAGATTCTACAAAAATAAAGCTAACTACTGATGAATTGAGTTTATTAGATGGAGTTAGTCAACTTCCCGTTGAATATCCAGGTTGGATGTTAAGTTTTCAACAAAGTGATAGATTAAATAATAATAACGGTTAATATTTTCCGTAGTGAACGCTTTAAAAGCGTTCTTTTGTAGGGAATGCTTTAAAAGCATTCCTCTTCATTATATATCCAATTTAAGAATCGTGTAAAATAGCTTCTTTTATATCTTCATATTCACTAGAAGATAAACCACTATCATATTTAAAATCATCTAAAGCTCTTAATTTTGCATATTTATTATCAAAACTATTTAATAACATTTCTTTTCCAGTTTCTCTATACTCATCACCACTAAAAAAAGAAGCATCATGTTTAAATTGTCTTAAAGAAGACATTCTTTCAACAATAGGATCATTACTATTTATAAGAACTTCTTTGCCTATTTGTTTATGCTCATCACTCCATAAAGTAACTTCTCTTTTTAATTTTCCTAATTCATCCATTCTACTTCTAATATTATCAGAACTACCTATTAGAAAATCTTTAGCTTTTGATTTAAAATCATCATTCCATAAATGTTGTTTTCTCAAATCATCCATTTGATCTGAGATTCTATTTTCACCATAGTTAACTAATCTTTCGATTTTTATTTGACCTCTTGGTTCAACATATACACCTTGAGAAAGTGAATCTTTTAAGAATGTTTTTTCTGCATTTGTTACTGTATTATCATCTTTTAAAGCTTCTTTTTCTATACCCATAGCTTCAATTCTAGATACGTAGCCGTCAGATACAGCATTTCTTACAACTGATGAAAAATTATCAAAACTCATTTTTTACCCTCTAACAATCCATGGTTAAATTATAGTTAAATTTTAAATAAACTTGTCAAAAAAACTACTACTATTTTAACATAATACTAAGTTTATAAATTAATTGAATTATAAAAAAATGAAATTAATTTATGATTAACTCACTAAGATTGGTACTATTGCATATTAGAATTTTTGTTAGAATAGGAACAATATTTAAATCAGATAGTTTAAATAATAAATTCTTTAATACTATTACTAAAAGCATTGATATTTACATAATTTATGATAACAGATATATAATATCAATATGACAAATAAAAAATTTAAAACAAGAGAAGAACAAAAAAGCTTTGCTATTGTTACTACTCTTATAATATCTTCTATAGTTTTAATTATTGTAGGATCTTTATTCTATAAATTCTCTTTAAATGGAAAAGATTTAGCTGCTGATACTAACAGAAAAACTGCTTTAAATATCGCTGAAGAAGGATCTTATGTAACTTTAAATTATGTATCTTATTTAAATAATCCAACAGGTAAAAGTGATACAGATAGAATTGCTCTTGCAAGAAAAGCTGGTACAGAATTTGTAATTAATAATACTACTCCAGATAATCTATTTCCTGGTTATGTAAGATCTCAATCTGGTGCTAAAAATGGTTATGCAAAATTTAAATCATCTACTGGAAAAGGAGAATTTGAAATAAAAACATATTTTATTAATGGTGATTCTACAACTGGTTCTAACAATATGAAAGCTGATATTATATCTTATGTACCTTCCAAAGAATCTGCTGTTGTAGTAAGAGATTTTAATCTTAAGTTTAAAAGAACATTTCCACCAATTAGTACTACTGGAGCAATAACTACAGCATCTACTCCTGTACCTACAGCAATACCTCTTCGTATGCCAATTCCAAATGTAGGATATAATGCTTTCATTCAAGCAGGTCATACAACAATTTGTCATGATCCATCAGGTGATGGACATAATTATATAACTATTACTCCTTCTAATAATGGAGTATTTAACGGTCATGTTCATCATGCTACAGATTTTCTTGGACCTTGCCCTACACCAGTACCAACACAAACACCTACTCTTCCTTCTATGCAAACAATAGCTGGATTTGGAGTTGAAGTTGAATCTTGGACAGAAGTTCTTGCTGGTTAATAGATCAAAATAAAAATTGGTGATACAGCTAAAAAGATATAATTTTATATTATTTTTTTTATTAATTGAAATTTTTCGCAAACAATTAGCATTTCTTCGTTCATTTCTATTCCTATTTTTTTACATTCTGATGAAAAAAAGTTCCAATGCACTTCTCTCCAATATTTAAGAGATAAATCACCCTCACCTTCTGATTTGGCATGATTTTCATCAACTAAATTAAAAGGGATTTTTTCTACTTTTGTTGATTTTATTATAGCTTTAGGAAGTCCCTTGCTATTTGTTATGATAGAAACTTGATTTTCTTTTGGTAATTCAATATCATAGTAAAAATAAATCTTTTCTAAACTTGCTGTTCCATATTTTTTACCAGATAAAACTAAATCTAATAAATAATCTGGATCACTTCCTCCAAAACACCAAGTATCAAAATTATTTTCTTCAATTTTATAGCCTTTCAAAACCTTATCATAATAAAAATCTAATATTTCATTATTAAAATCACAAATATTTTTGAAAGAAATATTTTTTTCTTTTATTTTCTCACTTAATAAATCACTAGAAATTATAAATATATACTTATCATTATCATAAATAGTTAAAGTAGAATCATTAATAAATCTGTTTAGATCATTTTTTATAAATTCAATATCATTTTTTTCATATTCAAAAAAAGTAAGATTTTCTAATAAAACCTTATGTTCTCTATCTAAAATAAGTACTTTCATAAAACCTTTTTACTTCAAATTATCAATAAATAATTTTTTTTCTTTAAATAACTCTTCATTCAAAAAATATTTATTTTTATGAAAAGTTTCCTCTAAAATATTTTTGTATTTTTGTTCTTCAAAATATTTTTTAAGATTTTTATCTAATGGTGTAGCTTGTTCAGAAATAAACCAATTAAAAGGCTCATTGTTTTCATAAACGCATCCTAACATAATTGCCCATGAAACTGTAGCTAAACTATATTTTTCTAGTAAATCTCTTTCTATTGCTTTTCTTTTTCCTTCGCATTCAGGAGAAATATAAGAAAATCGGACAGAATAAATCTGAGCATTATGAAAATGAGAGGGAATATTAATAAGACCGTTTAAACCTAGTCTTTCACATGTTATAAGTAATAGATCAAGAATAAGTTTACCTGTTTTTAATCCAGGATATTTTTGTTCTGGTAATCTGGGTCTTTCTGGACTAAATGTTTCTTTGGGGTTTTGTGAATAAAGCCATTCTATAACTAACATATCAAATGATTTATTTGCACTTGAATTATTGTTATTGCTGTCTTGTTAT
>JBBTGK010000298.1:0-8727 GCA_038060635.1 Cyanobacteriota bacterium
TGAATAAAACACTAAAATTTGTACCTGTTTTTGTAAGGTTTATTGGTGAACCAGGAATTATATTTGCTGGAGCTAAAGGATCTGTATCAGTAGCAGAAGTTAATTTAACTAAATATACATCTACTTTAGAAATATCAGCTCCTGTTTTTGCTGATGTTCCATTTACATTTGCTTTTGTTGTAAAACCATTTGAAAAATTAAAATTAACTGCTATATTGGCACCTTTTTTATCACCCATATTTGCAATAAAAACATTATTATTTTGTGGAACTACACCATTTTTTTGTAACTCAACAACTTCTATATTAGATGCTAGTTGTGCTTTTACCTGCTCGTATTCTTTTTTTATATTAATAAGATTTTGTGCATCATTAGAACAAGAAAAGCTCATCATTGCTATTCCTGTTGCTAAAACTAAATTTACTTTTTTCATTTTCATTTTTTTTCTCTTTCCTTTACTAACTCACAGAACTTAAGTAATAAGTAAAAAGTGAAAAGTAATCAGAGAGGATAAAATATCTCTCTTTTTACTGCTTACTCATCACTTCTCACTCATAACTTTTCACTTATTAATCCCTACTGAGCAATTACAGGATTACCTGCACTATTTGCAATATTAACTCCATTATTAGATGTTACAGTTGTATCTAATTGAGCTCCGACAGCATCTAAAAGATTTGGAGTTACAGTTAAAATTCCGTTTGCTGGTGTAACAGCTAATGTTGTTTGATCTATGTGTAACGAATTTGCTGATAAAGCAAAATTTGGAGTTGCTAATGTTGTTCCAGTCCATGCTGTACCACCATTATTAGCTTTTATTAGAGGTGTATTTGTTGCATCAAAAGCCATTACACCTACATAATAATCTTTCCCTACAACTTGACCTGCTACATTTTTCAATAATAAATTAAATGCGTTTCCTGTTTTATTTAATGTAACAGGTGTTCCTGCTACTATTGTTAACGCTAATGGATCTGTTCCTGCTCCCGCAGAATTTGCTTCTATTAAATATACTTTTACTGTAGAAATATCCGCACCTGTTTTTGCAGGAGTTCCATTTACACTTGCTTTAGTATTAAATATTCCATTACTAAAGTTAAAATTTATATTTATATTTACTCCATTTTTATTACCTAAATCTAAACTATTTAATTTAGAATCAAATGTAAGTATATTTTTTTCAAGAAGTTTTTTTTCTTGAGTTATATTATTACAAGAAAAGCTCATCATCGCGATTATACTTATAAAAATTAAATTTACTTTTTTCATTTTTTCTCTCTTTATTAATATATTTAATTATTGAACGCTAACATTTCCTGAAACATTACTTCCATTTGTTGGAGCTATTGTTGTATCTAAATTTGCACCAATAGCATTTAATAATGCAGGAGCTATTTTAAAATTTGAAGAGGTATCACTAAAAGAAACAAGTAAGCTAACAGGTGTAATAGTACATGAGTTTGTCGAAAGAGATAAACCTCTTTTACTATTTGTAAAACCATTCGCTGTATCTCCTACTACTAATGAGTCATAGTTAACTGGCTCAATTATGTTTTTTGTTGCTAAAGTATCTTCAAAAAGTTCTGATGCAACATAATATGTTCCAGATGGTACATTATTAAAAGTATAAGATTGGCTTGTTGAGCCTGATGTATAAGATAAAACAGCAGAGGTAAAAACTAAATTTAAAGCAGAAAGAGGATTAGTTCCATTGCTTTTAGTAAGATATAATTTTACAGACTTAATATCATTTATAGTTTTTGCTGGTATTCCATTTATACTTGCTTTTGTTTTAAAAGATTTAGAAAAATCAAATTTTACTTCTAACTTAGCACCATTTTTATCGCTTACATTTAGTATATTTGTTTCAAGCAATTTTGTTACATTAACATTATCACTATTTAACTTTTGGTTTATTGTTTTATTTTCAAAAGAACAAGAAAAAGATAAAACTGAAACAAAAAAGAATAAAAGATTTTTTTTCACTTAATAATAACCTCTAACCAAAACTTTAGTTTTATTCATTATAATTAATAAAAAAATTATTGAACTGCAAACAATTTTTGATCTAAATCATTTGTTATTAATCATTTGATAATTATAGTAAATAATGCAATAATTATATCATATTTTAATATGAACGAGTGTGATTTTAAACATCTAAAATATTAAATTTGATTATATTAAGTACATAAGCAAATTTAAATTCATATAAGAAAAAATATTTTAAATATAAATCACTCATATTATTGTTGATAGGCGTTAAGTACGATCTGTACAAGTTTTTGTGTTGCTCTAATATTTTTTGATTATAAAATATGTATTTTTTTGCGTTAGAACTTATAATAAAAAAAATGGATTAAAAATCAGATTAAAATGCAGTATATAAGAGGATTTCATTGCTAATATAATTGAGAATAAAAAAAATGAGAATTTATTAAATTTTATTTTGGATAAAGTAAAATTTAATAAAAAGACGTTGCGTTACAACGTCTTTTAAAATACTAAAAACTAAACTAATTTTTTATCAATAAGAAGTTCTGCAATATGATACATCATTCTTGTACCAACCCCAGTTCCACCTTCTTTAGGTAAAAATGGATTTTTGTTATAAGTCATAATACTTTCATCCATAATAGCTGTTCCAGCTACGTCTATATGAACCCAAGGAGTATCTCCTACAAACTCTTTTAAGAACATACCTGCTGTAATTGAACCTGCTGGTCTTCCACCTATATTTTCTAAATCGGCAACATCACTTCTTATTTGAGATTTATATTCTTCAAATAAAGGTAATTCCCAAACTCTTTCTCCAGAAATTTCTCCAGCTTCTTTTACAACTTCTACAAGTTCTTTATTATTTGTCATAACACCAGAACAATAGTATCCTAAAGCCATAATGATTGCACCTGTTAAGGTTGCTATATCAATAAGATAGTCTATTTTTTTGTATTGTTTTATATATGTAAGAGCATCTGCTAAAATAAGTCTTCCTTCTGCGTCAGTATTAAGTATTTCTACTGTTTTACCATCCATAGATTTAATAATATCGCCTACTTTAAATGACTTAGAATCAACTAAATTATCTGTAAGAGGCATAACAGCAACTACATTTATAGGTAATTTTTGAGTAGCAATAGATTCAATTGTTCCTAAAACAGCAGCAGCTCCTGCCATATCACAATGCATTCTAAACATTGCATCTGAAGGTTTTAGACTTAAACCGCCACTATCAAAAGTAACTCCTTTTCCTACTAGACCTAATGTTTTACCATTTTCTCCACCGCCGTTATATTCTAACGCAACTAATCTAGGTGGTTCTTCACTTCCTGCATTAACAGCTAATAAAAGATTCATTCCCATTTCTTTCATTTGATTTTCATCTAAAACAGTCATTTTTAAATTATTTTTTTCTGCTACTTTTTTAGCTTCTTCAACAAAAACTCTTGCAGTAAGAATATTTGCAGGTTCATTTACAAGGTCTCTAACTCTATTTGTAGCGTCAGATAATGTAACACCTCTATAAGTACCTTTTTCAAAAATAGCCTTTTCTTCTTCAGAAGGAACAACTATTGTAAGTTTTTTTAAGGTCATCCAATTATTTTGGTCTCCACTCATGTGTCTTCTGAATCTGTAAAGACCTAAAACAATTCCTTCAACGATAGCAGAAGCACTATCTTCTTTATCTAAACCTAAATCATAAAAGCCTTCAGCTACAGACATATCAGTTAAATTTATTCTTCTGATATTCCTTGCAGATATTGCTACAACGGCTCTTAATCTTTCTAATGTAAAATCTTTTCTTTTACCAAGACCCATAGCAAGAACTCTTTGAGCCTTGTGATCATCAAGATGTAAAACTGTAAATTCTTTATATTTACCAGAGATTTCCTTTGTTTCTATAAGTGAATTAATTTTACTTTTTACTTTTTCACTTAAAGTTGTATATTTTGCTACATTGTTTTCTTCGCCTTCAAATACTGTTATAACGAGGGCTTGAGTTTCTACCTCATCAAGAGGTTTACAAACTACTTGAACTTCCATTTCTATACTCCCAAAAATTAAATTGAAATATTTTTATTAATTTTAGATCCTTTTTATAAAATCTAAAAGTTATTTGTTATGAATTTAAATATAAATCTTTATGTTGTATTATATTCCAAAAATAAAGATTAGAATAAAATTTGTCTAATAACCTGAGTTCGACAAATTTATATTCTAGAATATACTGATAATAGGTAATACAAAATAAATAAGAAACATTAAAATTATTTTTATCAAAACTAATTTATCCAGAGCTATTATTTTCAAGGGGCTGATTCGTAAATAAGAGTATTTACTCACCTTGTTCAATAAAGATATACATGTATACTCCTGAACAAGGGTGCTTTAGTCCCTTGTTTTTTGCTCTAATTTTACTTTGCTATTATAATTTTTTATCGAACTCAGGTTAATAAGTTGTTTTTTAATAAAAAAAAAGTTATCGTCTATGATAAAATAAAATAATAAAGTTAAGTTAAATTTATAAATATGATAATCAAAAAATATTTTTTTAGACTGTTTTTATCAGTAATAATACTAGTTTTTTTTTCTAGTTCAGTTTTTGCAGAAAATTCACTAAAAATAATAGCAGCATCAGATTTAAGATATGCTATGAATGAGATAATAAATGAATTTAAGTTAAAAAATAAAAATACTAAAATTGATGTTATTTATGCTTCATCAGGAAATGCTTTTAGTCAAATATCAAGTAATGCTCCTTATGATATATTTTTTTCAGCTGATATTAAATATACTGAACAATTAAAAGAAAAAGGATTAGCCATAACAAAACCAAAACTATATGGTATTGGACAAATAGTTTTATGGAGTAAAAAAATAGATATTTCAAAAAAAGATATGTTTTTTCTAAATACTGATGAAATAAAAAAAATTGCTATTGCTAATCCTAAACATGCACCTTATGGTAAAAAAGCTATAGAAAGTTTAAAGTATTACAAATTATTTGACAAAATAGAAAAAAAACTTATTTATGGTGAAAATATAAGTCAATCAACTCAATTTGTTGATACAGGAAATGCAGAAATTTGTATAACTGCTTTTTCACTTCTTTCTTCAGCTAATATGAAAAATAAGGGCTATTTTTTTGTTATTCCTGAAAAATCTTATTCGCCTTTAAAACAAGGATATATATTATTAAAAAATGCTCAAGATAATAAATTAGCAAAGAGTTTTTACGATTTTATTGATTCTATAGAAGTAAAAAATATTTTGAAAAAATATGGTTTTAAAGTTGATTTTAAATAAAAATGAATAAAATTGAAGGTATAATTAGTAAAATAGAATCATCTGGAAATATATCACTAATTCATATTGATGTAGAAAAAGATACATTTTATTCGATAATTATAAATATCGAAGAGTATATTCAAATAGGTAAAAAAATTACTCTTTTATTTAAAGAAACTGAATTAATTGTAGCTAAAAACATTTCACAAGAAATTAGTATTAGTAATAAATTTATGGTTAATGTAGAAAAAATTGAAAAAGATAATATTATTTCAAAGCTTTATTTAGAGTATAAAAAACAAATTTTAGTTTCTCTTCTAATTACTAAAGATTTAGAAAAATTAGATCTTAAAGAAGGTGAAAGTATTATTGCTTTTTTAAAAGCCAGTGAAATAATTCTTATGGAACAAGATTAATGGATTCATCTTTTTTTTCACCTTTATTATTAACTTTTAAACTAGCTTCAATAACAACCATTATTTTACTTATTATTTCTATTCCTCTTGCTTATTGGCTTGCTTATTCTTCTTCAAAATTTAAAGCAATTATAGAAACGCTTGTAAGTATGCCATTAGTTTTACCACCATCTGTTTTAGGTTTTTATTTATTAATTGCTTTTAGCAATGAAAATTTTTTAGGAAAATTTTTAAAAACATATTTTGATCTACAACTTGCCTTTACTTTTTTTGGTTTAGTTATCGCTTCTATTATTTTTAGCCTTCCTTTTATGGTTCAACCTATTCAAGCTGGTTTTTCTAATTTACCAATTCAATTAAAAGAAGCTTCTTATACTTTAGGAAAATCAAAAATAGAAACTTTATTTAAAGTATTGCTTCCAAATATAAAAGCATCAATACTTACAGGAATTGTAATTTCTTTTACTCATACTATTGGAGAGTTTGGAGTAGTTCTTATGATTGGAGGAAATATTCCTAATGAAACCAGAGTTGTATCACTTGCAATATATGATGAAGTTGAAGCGTTAAATTATTCTACTGCAAATCAATATGCCTTAATTCTTTTTGCCATAAGCTTTTCAATACTATTATTGGTTTATACAATAAATAAAAAATATTTAAGGAATCGTTAGATGTTACAAATCAATGTAATAAAAAAATTAATGTCAAATGAAGGTGATATAAAATTACATGCAGAATTTGAAATAAATAAACATGATTTTGTAACAATATCAGGTAAATCTGGTGCAGGTAAAACAACTATTCTTAGAATGATTGCAGGTTTAACAAATCCAGACGAAGGGATAATAAAATTTGAAAATAATTTTTGGTTTTCAAAAGAAAAAAAAATAAACTTACCTTGCCAAGAAAGAAATATTGGTTTTGTTTTTCAAGATTATTCATTATTTCCTAACATGAATGTGAAAGAAAATTTAATTTTTGCTCTAAAAAACAAAAAAGAATTAGATTTTATTGATTATTTAATTGAAATTACAAATATTAAAGGGTTAGAAAAAAGAAATGTTAATACCTTATCAGGAGGACAAAAGCAAAAAGTAGCTTTAGCAAGAACATTAGTAAGAAAACCTGAAATTTTACTTTTAGATGAACCCTTATCAGCTTTAGATTCTGAAATGAGAACTCAATTACAAAATGAGATTTTGAAAATTCATAAAGAATTTAAACTTACTACAATATTTGTAAGCCATGATTTAGCAGAGATTTTTAAATTATCAGATAAATCTTTTATTTTAGAAGATGGTAAAATAATTTTATCTGGAAAACCAATGGATATTTTTACTTCCAAAAGACTATCTGGAAAATTAAAATTCATTGGAGAAATTTTACATATTCAAAAAGAAAATATCGTTTATATTGTAACAATATTAGTCGGAAATGATATTGTAAAAATAGTAGAAGCTGATAATAATTCAAATTTAAAAGAAGGCGATAAAGTAATTATTTCTACAAAAGCTTTTAGCCCTATATTAATAAAAATATGAATCTAATTTTTTTATAAATCAAAACTAGCTAAATAATTTAAAACTATTTCATCATCTATGATAAGGATTTTATCTTTATTAATCTTTTTTTCAAAAAAAGCATATTTTTTTAAATTATTAGCAAAAACTTTTATACCTGAAATACTTTTTGAAATATCATTTTTTTTATCGAAATATTTTAATATTTTTTCGTAAGTTTCATTTTTTATAAAATTTTCTATTTTATTTTTATTACTTATTTTATCAAATTCAACAAGAAAACTTTTTATAAGATTTAAAAGGTCTTCTCTATTTGGATTATTCACTGTTATTTTTTTATCAAATCTACCATCTCTTATAGTTGCTTCATCTAATAATTCTTTATAATTCGTAGCTGCAATAAGAATAAGATTAGGGATTTCACGTGATTTTACAATCATATCTAACATTGTTGCTCTTAAATTGAGATTTGCATTTTTGGAGGCAATTCCATCAAATTCATCAAAAAATAAAACACAACCATTTTTACTTAATTTTGAAATTTTAAAAGCTGATTCAAAAATATCAGATAGTTTTTTAGAATCTTCAGAATAAAATTTTGATGCAATATCTTTGCTCAATACTTTGATAAAATCAAAATGAAACTCACCTGAAATACATTGAGAAATAAAACTTTTTCCATTACCAGGAGAACCTTCTAATAAAATACCTCTTTCAGGTTCAATATTATATAATCTAAGTTCACTTTCTTTTATAACAGATATTATAGAGTTTTTTATTTCTTTTTTTATTTCCTCATATCCAATAATACTATTAAAATTATAAAAATTCTTTTTAGAACTAATATATTCAAATTTATCTTTATTTGATGAAATTACCTTTTCTTTAAATATTTCTAATGAATAATCAAAAATATCTTTATTTATATTCTTAACACTAGTTTCATTTATTTTATTTTTTATTGTATTGCAGATTTCTTTTATATCTCTTCCAGAAAGGCCTTCTGTTTTTTCCAAAAAAGTATATTTATTTAATCTAAACCAATTTAATTGTTCTAATTCTGGTATATATAATTCAAAAAGTTTTTCTCTTTCATTTTTAGAAGGCAAAGGAACAGTTTGAACTTCAAATCTACTTATTACAGCACTATCAATAACTTCTGGTATATTTGTTGCACCTATTATAAAAATTCTTTGTTTACCTGTATCTACACCATCAACTTGTGCAATAAACTCATTTGTAATATCTTTAGCAAAACTATCTGTTGCTGTATCTGTTCTTTTTGGAAAAACAGAATCCATTTCATCAATAAAAATTATTGTTGGTTCTAAGGCTCTTGCCTGATCAAAGATTTTTTTTACTTCTGCTCCAGAATGTCCTACATATAATTGTTTTAGATCTGATAATTTTAGTGGTAAAAAATTAAATCCTTCCATAGATGCAATAGATTTTGCAATTAGAGTTTTACCTGTACCAGATGGGCCAGTTAGAATTATTCC
>JBBTGK010000299.1:0-19330 GCA_038060635.1 Cyanobacteriota bacterium
AAACCACCATTTTTTTTTAATTCAAGAGGGTTTTCAACTTCATTAAATCCTAAAACATTAGAATAAAAATTTCGAGCTTGTTCTTCATGAGCAATTGGGATACAAATTTGTAAATTTTATAATTTTTTTATATTTATTTTCATTTTATCTTATATAACTTCTCATTTTAGACTGTGTTTCAAGAGCTTCATTTATTTGTTCTGTTGTACATATTTTAAGTGCAACAAACGCTTCTCCTAAAGGGATTCCATTTTCTTCATGATAAGAAAGGGCTTTTATTAATAATTCTTTTGTTATATTAAATTCTTTTACTAAAATATGACCTAAACGAGTATTATTTCTAAAATTTTCTCTTTTTTTATAAAAAGATTTTACTAAATCTCGTGCATTTTTACCATTCACTAAAGTATTATCTTTAAGAACGGCAGATTCATCAAGAGCAAAGCTTATTATTTCATCTTCATTAATATTAAAAACAGCATATTGATCTGTATTAATATTTTCTATTGTTATTTTTTTTTCCAAAGTAAAAACCTCAAAAAAGTTGACATTTTATTTTTATTAATAATACCATGAAGCAATGATTAAGGGTTAATAAAATGATATTTTATTAATAAAAACAGAACTGTGAATATTATTAGTGTTTTTTTACTTTATCATAAATATGTGAACCATAAACAAGACCAAAACCTGCTCCAACTGCAATTGAAGCAACACCAACTGTTTTACTTATTTTTAGTGCAGGGATTGACACCAATGCAGATGTTGCAGCACATGCTATCATAGCTACATTTTTTGATGGAGCATAATTAATAATTATTCCATCTACAGAACCTTTTAGTGAACCTATTCCGAAACCAACTGCTCCAGCTGATAGAGCTATAATTGCTACTTTTGGATATTTTGCACTAACTTTTAGTAGATTAGGTGCATTTTTTGCTATATTGGGAACAACATTTAAAAGTTTAGATTGGTATCCAAGTCCTACAGCAGCTCCTGCAGCCATGTATTGAAGCCCAAAAAGTGTTCCCTTAATCTTTACCCCTTCTTCAACTGATTTATAAAGCTCAATTTTTCCTTTTTTAGGTTCGTCTGAAAGACTTATGTTTTTTATTTCATTTTTGCTAGATGCTGGAAGATTGGTATTTACAGTATCAGAAGAAAAAGTTTTTATTTTTTTCTCGGGTGTATTTTTTTCAGTGTCTATAATTGATAATTTATTATTAGGAATTACCTTAATATTAATATTATCAGCTTTTATTGTTCCAATTGTATTCATAACTTATAAAATTTAAATCAATAGTTTTTTTCTTATTTTAATTATAGATTACTTTTATTATTTCTTGCTAGTTTTAATAATAGCTTAAATTATATTATTTTTAGATATAAAGGTAATTTCTTTAAGCTAAAATATAGGTATAGATTATTTTTGAAATGGTATAAAAATTGAAACGGACTTAGCGTGAAAGGCTATTATAGAGGCTTTATTTCCTCAGTTTGTTAGCTTTTTTATGCCTGATTTATATGAATTTATTGATTTTTCAATAAAACCTAAATCTTTAGATAATGAGTTTGGAATTTTATTTCCCGAATCAAAATCAGAAAATAGGAGAGTTGATAAGCTTTTTGAGGTTCATTTAAAAGATGGAAAATCTAAATGGGTTTTGCTAAATATCGAAATTCAAAGTTATGAAGATGATAGCTTTGATAAAAGAATGTTTCAACATTATTTTAGAATTTTTGACAAATTTGATAAAGAAATTGAAGCAATCGTAATTTATACTTATGAGGTAAATAGACATAAGTATAAACAATATGAAAGCAAGTTTTTACAAACAAGATTATTGTACGAATATAGAGTTTATGATTTAGCTGAACAAAGTCTTGAGAAATTAAAAGAATCAAAGAATCCATTTTCATTTGTTGTTCAAACATTAATAAAAGGGTTTAATCATAAAGATACAGATAAAAATAACTTTGATTTTAAAAAAGAATTAACAAGTTTATTATTTGTTTCTGGTTATTCAAAATATGAAATAAAAAATGTATTTAGGTTTATCAATTTTGTTTTAGAAATTAAGAACAAAGAATTAAGGTCAAAATTTTATGGAGAGGTAATAAAAATGCCATTAGTAAAAGATTATGATTTAGAATTAACTGATTTTGAAGAAGTTGCTCTTGAAGTTAGAGATTATAAAATAAAATCTGAAATAGCTCTAAATTTATATAAATTAGGTATGGATTTAGAAAAAATATCAGATGCAACAAAATTAAGTATAGAAGATGTAGAAAATATAATAAAGAATATTCCATAATAAAATAGAAGAAATTCTATAGTAAAAAGCTAATAACATTGCAAAAAAATGACATACTGTTGGGAAAAAATATTCTGACTAAAAAAGTAAAAGTTAGGGTATTCAAGTACCCTAACTCAAACTCTCTATTTACTGGCTCTTTCTTTTTTACTTTAAATAAAAACTAAAAAATAATCTTAAAATTTGGCTTTTTTTTATTTCTTAAAAATATGAATGAAATATGAATTTCTATGCTACAATAAAATGGTTTTTAGAAAATTTATAAAAAGGATTAAAAATGGGTTTTGTAGAAAAAATAAAAAAGGAAATGACATTATATAAAGAAAAAACTCTAAAAATACAAGAATGGGGAAAATGGAGAAATGAAGAATTTAGTCATATTTTACCCAAAGATTTAAGCAATTTAAATCTAATAGAAGTATATAGAGAAGAATGTGAAAAATATCTTGAAATAAATAAAATAAAATTTCATCAAAATTTTAATCATTTAAATTCCTCTCAAGCTTTATGTTTTAATTTGTTCTTTCCCTTTGTTATTAAAGATATTCCTATTTCAGTTTTATTTAAAACATTAAATATAAAGTTAGATGATAAGGAAGCATTTTTTGAATTTGAGAAAATTGCTGACAAAAAAGAAGGAACAAATTTTGATTTTTATATAAAAACAGAAAAAAGAAATATATATTTTGAAGTAAAATATACAGAAAATAGTTTTGGAAAGGCTAGAAATGATGAAAACCATATAAAGAAATTTAATGATATTTATAAAAGAAAATTAAATGGGATTGTAAAAGAAGAATACATAAATCAAAAAGAAATGTTTGAAAACTATCAATTATTTAGAAATATTTCCTATTTGACAGAAAATGATATAGTAATTTTTGTATTTCCAAAAAATAACATTAAAGTAAAAAAAGAATTGAAAGAATTTAGAAATAAACTTGAAAATAAAGAATTTATTAATAAAAATATTGTTGAAATTGAAATAGAAAATATAATTAAAGGAATAAAAGAAGAAACTCAAAAATCAAATAATATTGAGATATGGATTAAACAATTTACAGAAAAATATATATTATAAAAAAATCAAATATTTACTCTATACTTACTAACTCTATTTTAGCTGTTTTTCCATTTATCAAATAAGATTGTACATTTTTATCTTTGTTTTCTAAAATAAAATTAAAATAGTTTTCAAAAATCTCAAATTTAAACTCAAATTCTTTTTCTAATTTTATCTTACTTTCATCAAATTTATAAACCTTAGCCAAATTTAGAATATTTTCTATTCCTAAAAGTTCATTTATATCCTTCGCAAAAGCTTGTTTTAATTCAAAAAATCTTTCTTGTAAATATTTACCTTGTTTTAAAAAATAAAAAATAGTAAATTCTTTTTCATTTTCATATTTTAATTCAAGTAACTTATCAATACTATTTAACCAAATATGCTTTGATAAAACAGGAATAGTAATATTTTTTCTATTATCATTCATAATAAGATAGTTATTAGTTATTTCTTCTACTTCTTCTAAACAAAAAGGACATTTTTTATTATTAACAAAGCTAAATTTTCCACCACATAAACAATTATTCAAATGACTTTCAACTTCTTCATGATAAGTATTAATCTCACCACTATTTATATTTTTTGTATAAAAGCCTAATTCATTAGAATATTTTTGTAAAACACTATCAGAATAATTTATTTTTAATAAACTAACACAATTATCGCAATTAAGATAATGTGCATTATCATAAGGTGATTTTCTTTGAGTTTCAAATAAATTGCTACAATGTTTACATTGCTCTAAATGTCTATCATTAGAATTTTTTATTTTTAAAATTTCTTTATTGCAAATTGGACAATTTGAAAAATCTTTATCATCATCATAAAACCAATTACTGCATTGATGACAAACATAAGGTATTTTTTTATTTTCTACTCTCATTTAACTAATTTTCTTGCTATGATGAATTATTCCTATTTTTATTTTGCCATAATCAACTTTTTCTTCTAAATAGGTATGAATATCTTTAAGTTTAAATTCATATTTAAAATGTTTGATAGCATTAAAAACCAAATTCATTTCTTTATGAGTAAGAAATTTATATACATCTATTTGAAAATTATTTTCATATAAATAGGCAAAATGTCCATAAATAGTTGAAGGGGTAAGTTCTCTTCTTGCTGCAATATCTTCTATAGAAAGACCTTCTTGATATAAATCAAAAGTCTCATTATAGGTACTATTTTTAGGTTTTTCAACACTTTGTAATTTTTTAAAATTTAAAACAGCATTAATAAGTATTTCTCCATATTTTTCATACTTAACTTCACCAATACCAGAGATATTTTTCATTTGACTCTCTGAAGTAGGTTTTTTTCTTGCAATTTCATTAAGTGTCGCATCATTTAATATCATATATGGTGCTTTATTTTCTGCTTCAGAAATATCTTTTCTTATTTGTCTTAATATTTCAAATAAATTATCAAATAAAAGATCATCTTTTGAAGGAAATTTCTGAGTATTTTCTTCTGTATTTTGTCTTACAACTTTTGGATCAATCAAATTTACTTTTAAATTCTCATAAAGTACACTTTTACTAGCTTCTGTAAGCCTTAATGTATAATTATCATCATAAGCAATATCAATAAATCCTAAATTTAAAATTTGAATAATATAAGATTGCCAATCAACATAAGTTATATCTTTTCCTGTTCCATAAGTTTTTATACTTTGGAAATTATTTTCAAAAATATCACTTTTAGAAGAACCTCTTAAAATATCAATTAATAAGCCTGAAGAAACTTTTTTTTCTAATCTTTTTATCCACCATAAAGCAGATAAAACTTTTTGAGTTATGATTGTTCCATCAATATAAACAGGGGGATTTTTACAAATATCACAATTATCGCAATTTTCTAAAATATTTTCACCAAAATAATTTAAAAGAATTTTTCTCCTACAAATCATAGAATCGGCATATTGTTTAATTCTTTCTAATTTTGCATTTTGTAATTCTTTTTGAGAACTTTCTTCAATAAAAGTTTTTAAATTAATAATATCTGCAAAAGTATAAAAAAGAATAGCTTCACTTTTTAAACCATCTCTTCCTGCACGACCAATTTCTTGATAATAACCTTCTATATTTTTTGGTAAATTATAATGAATAACCCATCTAACATTCGATTTATCAATTCCCATTCCAAAAGCTATTGTGGCACAAACAATTTGCACTTCATCTTTTATAAATCTATCTTGAACTAAACTCCTTTCTTCTGCACTAAGACCTGCGTGATAAAAATCTGCATTAATACCAACTTCTTGAAGTTTTTGAGCAAGAGATTCTGTATTTTTTCTACTAAGACAATAAATAATGCCCGATTGTCCTTTTCTTGCCATAATAAAATTGATAATATTTTTTGCTCTATTTTGCCCAGGAAAAACACTTAATGAAATATTAGGTCTATCAAAAGAAGATACAAAGATTTTAGCATCATTTAAATTTAATTGACTAACAATATCTTTTCGAGTTAATTTGTCTGCTGTAGCAGTTAATGCCATGATAGGAATATCGGGGAAATTTTCTTTTAAAAAAGATAATTTAGTGTATTCTGGTCTAAAATCATGCCCCCAAGAAGAAATACAATGAGCTTCATCAATTGCAAAAAGATTTATTTTTAACCTTTTTAAAAATGATAAAAAACCTTGAGAAAGCAGTTTTTCAGGTGAAATATATATTAATTTTAAAAGCCCATTCATTGCCAAAAGCTCTAATTGATATTGTTCTTTATTAGAAATACTACTATTTAAAAAAGCTGCTTTTATACCATTACCATTTAAACTATCAACTTGATCTTTCATTAGTGAAATAAGAGGTGATACTACTATACAAATCCCTTCTTGAACAATTGCAGGAATTTGAAAACAAATAGATTTACCTCCTCCTGTAGGCATTAAAACAAGAGAGTCATTTTTATTTAGTACATTTTCTATAATTTCAGACTGCATTGGTCTAAAACTGTCATAACCGAAGTATTTTTTTAGTGCTTTTAACGATGCGTCCATATTCATTTTATGTTCATTGATTTTTATAAGAGAAGAGTCCAAAAAGCCTGTGTTCATTTTTAAGCCAAATCCCTAAATTATTACTTTAAAAAATATTAAAAACTATTTATTGTTTAAAATTTAATAGTTCTAATTTTACCTTAAAAAAGTTTTTTTTGTAATTAATTTTTTTCTTTAGAAATAAATAAGTTTCCTAGTTGATCTAATAAATTACCACCACCTAAAAGATTAACTTTATCTATTTTACTGCAAATTTTCTCAATATATTCTAATTCTTTTAATCTTAGTAATATTGGGTTATTCTCCATAATTTTAACTGTATTAAGTAAACTTCTAGTTGAAGCAGTTTCTTCTCTTCTCATTATTAAATTTGCTTGTGCTTTTTTTTCTGCTTCTAAAACCTGATTTAGAATAGTTTTCATTTCTCCAGGAAGAATAATATCTTTTAAACCTGCAAAAATAAATTCTATACCAAAAACCTCACTTTTTTCTTTTAATTTTGTAAGAATAAAAGTGGCAACTTCTTCTTTTTTACATAATAAATCATCTAATTTTAATGTACCAACATATTCTCTTAAAATAAGTTGAAGAAGGATATATATTTGTTCTTGATAAGAGTTTATATTAAGTAAAGCTTTTATTGGATCTATGATTTTATAATGACAAACAAAATTAATTCTCAAACTTATTTTATCTTCAGTCATTATTTCTTGACCACTAATATCTAATTGTAATTGTCTCATATCAACTTTTTGAACTGTTATAGAAATAGAACTTTTCCAAAAATAATATTTTCCTGATACTAATAATTCTTGAAAAACACCATCATAAAATAAAAGTCCTTTTTCATAAGATGCTATTTCAAATAAACTAAATTTACCTACCATTAAAGTCGAAGAAAAAATTGATTTATCTATATCATTTGATACTTTAGGAGTTCTGGTATCAATTTGAATAACTTCATGCTTCATTAATATTTTCCAAAAAGCATATCTACCTGCCAATAATACATTATAAAAATGTCCATCTTCATAATGTAAGCCAATTTCATAGTCTTTTATATCAATAATTAAAAGCTCATTAATTAATTCTTTATCATTTAGAAAAATATTCAAGTTTTTATCTGTTATAAAATATTTATTGATATTCATTATTTTTATATAATTTCCACTAAAGGGAAATAAAAAGTGTTTACCTGCTTTAAGTGTTTTTACATAATTACCATTTTTAAATAGTAATCCTCTTTCATCATTTTTTATTTCATTAAACATTTTATATTCAGGTAAGATATTATTATTGTTATTAGATAAATCATTGTTTTTATTCAACATAATACTAAAAAATCCTAATTATTTTCAAATTTTTAAAGAAACAAATCCAAAAATATGACAATTTATCCTAAAATATTCGCGGAGGTAAATTTAAGATATTGATTAAAGTTATTTTAAGTTAAAAATTATCCTAAATCAAAAACTAGTTTTGATAAAGTAAAATAGATAAATAAAATAAATTTTCCTAATATCGGTATCTATTTCCTACAAAGCAATCATTTAGTATAACAATAAATACAAAGTATCCATTATTATTGATATTTCATCATTAAATTTGAATTTGCTTCATTTTTCTCGTTTTTCAGACGATAATAACTAAATTAAATGCTATACCACTTAGCTAACCTTTTTAGGGGTAAAGGAATCGAACCTTTGAACTTTTAATGCCTATGTTAAAGTATAAATCTTTATAGCTATTTATAAACCCAGCATACTTAATCTTAAAAAGATCAGCACTATAGAATTTTTTGAGATTCTTACATAGTTTTTATAAAAGATAAAAAAGATATTGTACCTTCAAATATTATAATATATAACATATTACAACATCAATACTTTTTGTTTATTTAGAGATTAGTTCTCATCCACTTATTTTATTTTTAAAATAATAGTATAATTTCTAAAACTTAGTTAACTAATAATATAATCAATTTTTTGTTTCAAAGGAGAAATAAAAATGGTAAATTCACAAGACGAATATGAAATAACTTCAAATAAAAACTTCAATCTTTTTGAAAATATGAAAATAAGACAACATGAGCAAGTTGTTTTTTGTAATGACGAAAGTGTTGGATTAAAAGCAATTATTGCTATACACAGTACAGTTTTAGGCCCTTCTTTGGGAGGAACTAGAATGTGGGATTATGAATCTGAAGCTGATGCAATGAAAGATGCTTTAAGATTATCAAGAGGAATGACCTATAAAGCTGCTGTAGCAGGGCTAAATCTAGGTGGTGGAAAAGCGGTAATAATAGGCGACCCAAAAAAAATAAAATCAGAAGCTCTTTTTAGAAGCTTTGGTAGATTTGTTCAAAGTTTAGGCGGAAGATACATAACAGCAGAAGATGTTGGTATAAACACTAATGATATGGAATATGTAAGAATGGAAACAAAACATGTTACAGGATTATCAAGAGCTTTAGGCGGAAGTGGAGATCCTTCTCCAATTACAGCTTATGGTGTTTTTAATGGAATGAAAGCATGTGTTGAAGAATTTTATGGTAATGATAATTTAAAAAATCTCAGAATACTTGTTCAAGGTTTAGGTCAAGTTGGAGAAGCTTTAATTGAATTATTAGCTAAAGAAGGTGCTGAATTATTAGTAACCGATATTGATGATGAAAAAACACAAAGAATCGCAAAAAAATATAATGCGAAACCAGTTAGTAAAGACGATATTTTTAAAATTGAAGGTGATATTTTTGCTCCATGTGCTTTGGGTGGAATAATTAATGATAAATCATTGAATAATTTTGGCTATAAAATAATAGCTGGTTCTGCTAATAATCAATTAGAAGATGAGCTTATTCATGGCGAAAAATTAAGAGAAGCTGGTATTTTATATGCACCTGATTATGTTATAAATGCTGGTGGATTAATAAATGTTTGGAACGAGTTACAAGGATATAATGAAGCTAAAGCATTAAAAGAAGTAAAAAATATTTATAATATTTTGAAAAATGTCTTTAAAACTGCTAAAGAGGAAAATATTCCTACTTATGTTGCTTCAAATAGATTAGCTGAAAAAAGAATAAAACAAATAGGTAATTTAAAGAACTTTCATTTATAAAGTCTAGTAAGAAGTGAAAAGTGAAAAGTAATGAGATAAGAATATATTATTTTTTCTCATCACTGGTCACTTCTTACTTTTAACTAATTAGAACCTTCCATTAATTTCTTTCTTAAATCATCAACAGAATTTTCTTTTTCCTTTGTTACTTTTTTATCAATAGAAAAATCTATTTTTAAATGAATATTTTCTGATATTTCTTTTGGTAAAAATTTAATAGGAATATCTACTTTATAATCCTCATCTTCTCCAAAATAAATAACTGCAATATCACCTTCGATTCTATCTAAAAAAGCTTTTATTGATTTTTTCATAAAACTATTCCACTACAACAAGGTCAATAAATTTTTCTAATCTTTTCTTTCCAATTCCATCTACCTTTTCCAAATCACTTATTGATTTATAAGGTCTGCCTTTTATTATTTTTTCTGCTGTTTTTATCCCTACTCCTGGTAATTTTTCAATTTCTTGAGAAGTAGCAGTATTAATATTTACTTTTTTGTTTTTGTTTGATTCTGTATTTTCTTTAGGATTTTTATTAGAAACTTTTTCCTTTGTTTTAGCATTTGTTTTAGGCAATACAGATGTAGTTGTTTTTTCAGTTTTTATTGTGTATTTTTTACCATCAGTAGTAATTATTATTGTTCCTGACATATCTGTTCTATAGATAGGTATTTTTTTATCATTTAATCTATCTAAGGCTTCTTGGTGAGGATGTCCATACGTATTTCCTTTACCTGCTGAAATTATAGCAATTTCAGGCTTTACAGAATCTAAAAACTCATTACTAGTAGTGTATCTACTTCCATGATGAGCAACTTTTAATATAGAAGATTTTAAATCAGTAGATGAAAAAGATGAAAGAATTTGATTTTGAGATTCTTCTTCAGTATCACCAGTGAATAAAAAAGAAATATCTTTATAAGTTAATTTACTAACAATAGATGAGTTATTTATATCAGATTTGGTATTTTTTAATAATGGTTCTTGAGGAGCAAGTAATTTTAAAGTTAAATCTTTATTGTATGTAATTTCTTCACCTTTTCTTGGAATTTTAAATTTAACTTTTTTTGCCAAAAATTGTTCTAAAAGTTGTGCATAAGTAGAACTGGTAGTTTTTGCCCCACTATCGAAAACTTGAGTTATTTCTAAATCTTTCATCTCTTTTAATACTTTTATTAATCCTCCATAATGATCTAAATGAGGGTGAGTAATTATTATTAAATCTAATTTTTTTATCTTTCTGTTTTTTAGATATGCTAAAAGATTATTTGTTCCTTCTCTATCACCTGCATCTATAAGAATATTTTTACCATCTGGAAGTTCTATTAGTTCAGAATCTCCTTGACCAATATCTATATAACTTACGGTTAAATCTTTTGCAAAAGATGAACATGCAAAAAGTGATAAAAGAAAAAATGATAAAAGAAATTTTCTTATTGGGTATAACATAAAACCTTCTTAGAGCTTGTTTTTTATATAAAAAATAACATAAGGTAAAAATATAGGCATGAAAAAGATAAAAAGAATTTTAAATGTGATTTGATCAAGCATATTATAATTCTCTTTTAGGTATCTATCCATTTCATCAAAATCTAAAAAGTTATCTTCATCTGTATTCCAAATTAAATTCCTATGTGTCAAATCACAGATGAAAAAAAGATAATCCTTAAAGTGGATAAAAAAAGCTGTTGCTATTATAAAATAAATCCATATAACCATAATACTAATATTGTACTATTTATTTTTTAAAATTGAACTAAAGATATATATTTATTTCTTATTTATTTTTATTTTGCTAATTTATGGTTTAATGTTTTTATTAGTTTTTTAGAATTCTTAGAATCTAAAATTAACTAAAATCTACCAAAGAGATGAAATAATAAAGTAATTATACTTAGTAAGAAGTAAAAAGTGAAAAGTAAAAAGATAAGAATATTGTGTAAGTAGCATTTTAAAAATGCTCTAAAACAAACACATGATTATTTTTTGTAAAACTACTTTCCTTGAGTATAACAATATTATACTTTGGGTATATATTTTAATGGTATAGAAAATGAAATTTAAATTTTATATTGAATATGATGGAACTAATTTTTCTGGATGGCAAAAACAGAAAAATGCTAAAACAATTCAAGGAACATTAATAGAAGCAATAGAAAATGTTCTTAGTGAAAATGATAAAAAAGATGAATTTATTGATTTTCAAGGTTCTGGCAGAACAGATTCAGGCGTTCATGCAATTGAGCAAGTAGCTCATTTAGAATGTAAAACAAAACTTTCTCCTTCTCAAATTAGACAAAAAGTGAATGATAAATTACCTCATTCGATAAATATATCAAAAGTAGAAAAAGCTGATGATAGATTTCATGCAAGACATTCAGCAAAATCTAGACAATATGTTTATAAATTAAGTAAAAAAAGAAATCCTTTTCAAAGAAAATTTGTTTGGACAATCAAAGATAATCTTAATATTTTAGATATGCAAGAAGCTGCTAAATCACTTATTGGCAAAAAAGATTTTATTTCTTTTTCTGATAAACCTTCAAAAGAAAAATCTACTATTGTTGTTATAGAATCTGTAACTATAGAAGAATCTGATGAAATGGTTTTAATTAGTATAAAAGCCTCTCACTTTCTTTGGAAAATGGTAAGAAGAATAGTTGGTGTTTTAGTTGAAATTGGTAAAGGAACATTAGATACAAACTTTATTGATATTGCAATAGAAGAACATATACCAGAAGTTTCTGCTTATTCTGCTCCGTCTATGGGGTTATTTCTTCAAAAAGTAGAATACTAGATTTAATAAACTTTGCTTTAGTTATTAGTATAAAAGAATCCCAGTAATTTGGGATTTATTTTTTTATTTCTTCTTGTTTGTTGTTTTTAGCAAATCTCTCAGAATCACTCTCATCGGTTTCTTTATTCTCTACAATAGGAGGAGCTTTTTTATTGATATTTGAAAGACTATTTTGAATAGCATTATCCATTGATGAATTAATATGAACTCCACAACAAGCTGAAAAAATTGCTGCAAACGCACCTACAATAGAACTACTTTTATGTTCAGTATTAGTTGTTTCTTTTTTTTCAGAGTTATTGAAATCACGAATCTTAACTCCATTTTCTGGATTGTAAGAACCTACTTTTGAATTACTTGGATTAAAATTTGTTGTATCATTTTGATCTATAGAGCTATTTTGAGAAACATTAGTAGTAGATTGATTATTATTACTAGTAACTGTATTTTGAGGTTGCATAGCAACTTTTTTTTCTGGAGTATAAACACTTGGTGTTGTATTAAAACTTACAGTCATAGAATTCCCTTTATATATCTAATCTTTCTTTTTATAGAAAATAAAAAAAATAACTTTTCTTTTAAAATATATTTTTAATGTTTATTTATTGTTTTTTTAATATTTAATTTTCAAAAATATCCTCTTTCAAATATTCTATTATATAAAATTCAAGATTATTTAATGTTATTATAATTTGTTGAAAGTCCATAAATATTGATAAAGTTTCAGTAAAAATAATTTTTTGAATCTCATCAGCTAACTTTATTTTTTCTGTAACATCATAAATTATTTCAGATTCAAATGATATTAATTTAACAGGAAAAGAAAATTCTTTATTTATAAATCTATCTATAATAGTTGAATATTTTTTTTCAATTTCAATCCAATATTCATCTATTTTATTTTTCCAATCTTTAGGTATTTTTTCGTGTTTTGGAGCTAATCTTTGAGAAATAAAAGTTATATCTTGAAGATATCTAACAGTCATTTTTAAATTTTCAATAATTCTAGAAATATTATAAGCTTCTTTTCTTTTAATTTCACTGCTTTTTCTAATATCTAACTCTTTTTGAATAAAATAAGCTTCCGTAGCAAAAACAGAAAGTTTATTATAAACATTTTCATATGAAGAGTATAGTTTATCAAGTCCTTGAATATCTGCTGTTTTATTTGCTTTAACTGTTTTTGAAAATTCATTAAAAACAATATTAAGCGAGTAACTGGTTCTAAAATGTAAAAAAGATTGATAACGAACTAAAGAAAAAATAAAGTTAATTATAGATGCTGTAAAAAAGCCACACAATACAGCTAATATTCTTACTATAATAGTATTTAATTCTGTTTGTTGAGGAATAATAAAAACATACAATACTGAAAAAATAGCAACAACTAAATAATTATTCCAATTTCTGTTTATGCAAATAGATATTACAATAAACAATGCAAAACTCATTACAAAAATATTATATCCTACAAAATGTAAAAGTAGAGTTGTTATTATTGCACCTAAAAGACTTGCAAATAATTGATCATTGCCTTCCATTAGTCCAGAATAAAAGGTTGGTTTAACACACAATATTGCTGTAAAAGTTGCTGATAATAAATCCTCTGGTACTATTATTTTTGCTATAAAATAAGCTAAAATAACAGAAATAGAACATTTTAAGGAATAAATTTCAGAACTTACTAAATATTCACGTATAGAAAAATGTTTGTTTTTTAAAACTGATTTATTCATTAGATATTTTTTAATAATATAAAAGAATAAAAGCTAATGGTGCAATTATACCTGTCAAAGCAATAAGACCACCTTTACCCCAAATACCTTCTTTACCTTTTTTCATAAACATTCCTGAAAGTGCAATTAAAAACAAAGAAACTGCATAAAAATCTGCGTAATATGTCCAAGATTTTTTTATATTATTTCTATGTAAAAAATTTAAAGCATGAAAAAGAGGTCTTCTACTTACAAATTCATGATTTGCAGTATTATCTTCTATGTTAATAATTACTTTTTCATCTTTTTTTAATATAATTTGAATGGTATCTTCAGACGGATAAAAAACATTATTTTTTTTGAAATCAGAATATATATTAAATTTATAAAGTATTTCCCTTATTTCTAGTTCAGATATTTCTTCTTTATTTTTAATCGGTTTTATTTCTATTTTTTTATTATTAAGTACATAGTTTGGATTCCAATCATCTAAATGATTTAGTGCAAAACCAGAAACACAATAAACAATGGTTAAACCAAAGAAAAAATATCCTAAATACCTATGTACAAGGATATTTATTTTTCTTACGTTCATTATTTATCAGTTATTACCACAGATTTAGGTTTAAACATATAAATTGTTTTACCTTCTTTTATAGATTTAGGGTCAAATTTGGTACTTTTATTTTTTGCCTTTTCTTTTTCCATTTCAATAATATCTTCTTTGCTTATTTCAACTTTATAGATACTACCTTCTGCTTTTACATTTTTACCAATAGAATCAGCAGGAAAAACCATATCTCCATCATCAACTTTTAGTTTTATACTTTGTTTCTTTTTATCGCTAGATATTTTTATCCAACAACCTCTTTCTTTACAAACATCAAGTGCTACACCTTCAATAAGAAGATTTTTACCAACAAAAAGTTCTGGCTTTACCAATATTTCAGACACATTTGTTTTATTTTTTATTGTTAAATCTGGACCAAATTTTGTATCTTTTGCAAAAGCACTAAAAGTAAGTAAAGAAAACACGATAGAAGAAAGAATTATCTTTTTTGCTATTTTCATATTAAAAAAATCCTAATAAAATGACTTATTATTAATAGTAGTATATTTTATTTTTTATAAGAATAACTTTTAATGAAACTTTTAGATTTAGGAACAAAAGACTATAAAGAAACTTTGAATATTCAATATGAACTTATTGAAAAAATTGCAAAAAAAGAAGTTGAAAATACTTTAATTTTAGTAGAGCATCCTCATGTTATAACTTTAGGTAGAAAGGGAAAAGATAGTGATATATTAGATCCTTCTATTCCTAACTATAAAATAGAAAGAGGTGGAGAAGTTACTTATCATGGCTTTGGACAAATAGTAGGATACCCTATTATAAATTGTCAAGAAAAAAAAGATATTAATAAATTTTTACGCGATTTAGAAGAAGTAATAATAATAACTTTAGCTAGTTATAATATCTTTTCTGAAAGAAAAGAAAAACACACTGGTGTATGGATTAAAGATAAAAAAATTGCCTCAATAGGTGTTTCTTTTAAAAATTGGGTTAGTTATCATGGATTTGCATTAAATGTTTCAACCGACTTAAGTTATTTTTTTAAAATAAATCCTTGTGGTTTAGATTCTTCTGTAATGACCTCTATGGAACAGATTTCAAGTAGAACATTCTTGCTAAATAATATTAAAAAAGAGTTATTTCAAAACACTCAATTATTTTTTCAATAAATTGATTTTGATCATTATTTATACTACTTTTTATTGATACGATACGTTTAATTTTATGGACATTTAGACATTCGTTATGTAAAATATTTAACTGAGTTATCTGAAAAATTAAAGTCAAAATGCAACTTTTTAGAGAATTAAAGACATTTTGGAAGGCAGATTAATTATGCAAGTACCTGAATATGTAAAAAACAAAAGACTTGTTGAATGGGTTAAAGAGACTGCTGAGTTATGCAAACCCGACAATATTTACTGGTGTGATGGTTCTGATGAAGAGTATAACAAACTTTGTGATTTACTTGTAGAATCAGGCACATTTAAAAAACTAAATCCTGAAAAAAGACCTAACAGTTTTATTGCTTTTTCTGATCCTAGTGATGTAGCAAGAGTAGAAGATAAAACTTTTATTTGTAGTAAAAGAAAAGAAGATTCTGGACCTACAAATAATTGGTTAGCACCATCAGAAATGAAAGAAAAATTAAATAACCTTTTTGATGGTTCTATGAAAGGTAGAACTATGTATGTAATACCTTTTAGTATGGGGCCTTTAGGTTCAAATATAGCTCATATTGGGGTTGAAATTTCTGATTCTGCGTATGTTGCTGTAAATATGAAAATAATGACCAGAATGGGTAAAAAAGTTCTTGATGTTTTAGGCGATGGTGAATTTGTAAAAGCCATTCATTCTGTTGGAATGCCAATTTTAGAAGGACAAAAAGACGTTCCTTGGCCTTGTAACAAAGAAGATAAATATATAGTTCATTACCCTGAAGAAAGATCAATCGTTTCTTTTGGAAGTGGTTATGGTGGAAATGCTTTATTAGGTAAAAAATGTTTTGCTCTAAGAATTGCATCTACTATGGCAAGAGATGAAGGCTGGTTAGCAGAACACATGTTAATTTTAGGGTTAGAATCTCCTGATGGAAATAAAAATTATGTTGCCGCTGCATTTCCTAGTGCTTGTGGTAAAACAAATTTTGCAATGTTAATACCACCTGAATCAATGGATGGTTGGAAAATAACAACAGTTGGTGATGATATTGCTTGGCTCAAGCCTGGTGAAGATGGAAAACTTTATGCAATAAATCCAGAAGCAGGTTATTTTGGAGTAGCTCCAGGAACAAGTTATAAAACAAATCCAAATGCAATGCACTCTATGAGTAAAAATACTATTTTTACAAATGTTGCTCATACAGAAGACAATGATGTTTGGTGGGAAGGTTTGACAGACGAAGCTCCTGAAAATCTTATAACTTGGCAAGGTGAAAAATATGACAAAAATTCAGGAAAACCTGCTGCACATCCAAATTCAAGATTTACCGCACCAGCTAGTCAATCACCTTGTGTTGATGAAAATTGGGAAGATCCTAAAGGTGTTCCAATAAGTGCTTTAATTTTTGGTGGTAGAAGAAGCTCTCTTGTTCCATTAGTTTATCAATCTTTTAATTGGAATTTTGGTGTTTATATGGCTGCTACAATGGGTTCAGAAACAACTGCGGCTGCTACAGGTGCTGTTGGTCAAGTAAGAAGAGATCCTTTTGCTATGTTACCTTTCATCGGTTATCATGCAGGAGATTATTTTTCTCATTGGTTAAATTTTGGAAGAACTTTATCAAATCCACCAAGAATATTTTGTGTTAATTGGTTTAGAAAAGATGAAAAAGGTAAATTTATATGGCCTGGTTTTAGTGAAAATGCAAGAGTATTACAATGGATAATATCTCGTGTAAATGGAAAATCAACTGCAATAGAAAGTCCTTTAGGTTGGGTTCCAAGATATGATGATATAAATTGGAATGGTTTAGATTTTTCTCATGATAAATTTAATACTATTATGTCTGTTGATAGAGAAGCATGGAAAATGGAAATTCTTTCTCATGAAGAGTTATTTATGAAACTTTATGATAAATTACCAAAAGAATTTATATGGATGAGAGAACTTATTCTTTCTAGTTTATGGCGTTCACCTGAAAAATGGGAATTAGCACACGAAGATTAGAACTCACCCCTGCCCCCCTCTCTTTATTAAAAGAAAGGGGGATAAATCGACTCAATTTATTTATTTAAATTGAGTTATATTTATTATAATATTAAGAAGTGGATAAAAAAATGGCAAAAGATGCAACATTAGATATTGTTTCAAAAGTTGATTTACAAGAAGTAAAAAATGCTATAAATCAAGTTGAAAAAGAATTAGTTCAAAGATTTGATCTTAAAGGAACTGGTTGCAAAATAGAGTGGGATGGAGAAGCAATTGTAAATCTTACTGCTCCTGATGATATGAAAATAAAAAATGTCTTTATGATTTTACAAGAAAAACTTATAAAAAGAGGCATTTCTATAAAAACTCTTGAAGAAGGTAACATTGAACATGCTTTAGGTGGTGCAGTAAAACAAGAAATAACTATAAAACAAGGTATTGATAAAGATTATGCAAAAAAAATAAACACTATAATAAAAGGTACTAAACTAAAAGTTAATAGTCAAATTCAAGAAGATCAATTAAGATTATCTGGAAAAAGTATTGATGATCTTAGAGAAGTAATGAGAATTTTAAAAGAATCAGATTTAGATATAGACCTTCAATATATCAATTTTAGAAGTTAGTTTTATGACAGAAAAATCAGATGTTAGTTTTATAAAAGTTGAAAAAGATGTTATTACTACCCTTACTTTATGTGGTAATACAGATTTAAATATTTTACACTCTAGCACTATGAAACAACTTAATTCTATTTTGAATGATTTACATGGTGAGGAAGATATAAGAGTTTTGATTATAACAGGTCAAGGCTCAAAATCCTTCTGTTCTGGTGCAGATATAAAAGAGTTATCTGATATTTCAGACTCTCTTATAGATGAATATGTAAAATTAGGTACTGAAACTTATGATAAAATCGAAAATTTTCATTGTCCTACTATTGCAGCTGTGAATGGATACGCTTTTGGTGCAGGATTTGAACTAGCTTTAGCTTGTGATATTAGATTTTTAGCAAAAAGTGCTAAGATTGGTCAACCAGCAGTAAAACATGGTTTAATTCCTCCTTTTGGTGGTTTAAGACGATTGCCTCAAATTGTTGGATTGTCAAAAGCTAAAGAGATTATTTTTTCGGCAGAAACTTTCAATTCTACAGAATGTTTAAAACTTGGTTTAGTAAATAGAGTTTATGATGATGAACTTTTATCAGAAGAAACTATTAAATTTGCAGAAAATATAGTAAAAAATAAAAGTTATTCTGTGAACTACTCTAAAAATATTTTAAACTCTTTATTCCATTCTGATTCACATCAAGAAGAAATGGAAAAGCTAGCTTTTTGTCTTAGAAACTCTAAAACTAAAGAAAAACTTAATTCTTTTTTTGATAAATAGTTTAATTTAGTAAGGTCTTGATGTATATGAGATTTATAAATATACTTATCTTAGTATAAAAAAAGTAAGGTTTTAGGTTTTAATAATGATAAAAAAAAGCTTATTTGCATTAAGTTTAGTTTTTTCTGTTTTTTCAAATATCTCATTTTCAAAAAATTTAGAAAACTATAGTGTTTTTGATAAAAATAATAATATTT
>JBBTGK010000300.1:0-11157 GCA_038060635.1 Cyanobacteriota bacterium
AATTAAGATATGATATTGTTGTCGTTCCTTTTATACTATTCTCACCTTGAAAACCAATTTCAAAAAACTTGGGCATTAATTTAGTCAAATTAAAAGGTGTCGTAAAATTTTTTTGATTAAAAACATCATAACCATATTTAAAATAAAATCCAGCCCTTAGATCAGATTTAGAATCAAATCCCTTTGAATCTTCAGAATAAGCGTTTGAAGAAAAAAGTGAAAAGAAAAATAATGCGAATAATACCTTTTTTGTCATTTATGCTATAAAAATTTTATAATATTCTTTTTATAAAGTATATTGTGTTTTAATAAAATATCAAACTCACCCCAAAACTCTTCACCTACCTGCTCACTCTCTAAACTTTATAGAGTGGCTTTTTATGAATTATTTAATTTTATAAAACTAAAATTAGATATGTAATTATAATAAAAAATAAACTTTCATAAATATAGAAAGAATTAAGAAATTATCCTTGATTTTTGTTGACTATAAGCTATTATTAAAATAGAATAAAATAATTATTTATGATTGATTAATAACTATGAAAAAAATATTTTTACTTCCATTAATTGCTGTTTTAGGGTTTGCTATTTTTTCAACTAGTACTTTTGCAAAAGTTGCTGAAAAACCAAAAAATACCAAAGATTTAAAAGATGTTCCAGCAAGTAGTAATTATACTTCTGTGATAATAGACTGCACAGGTATTTTTTTAGTAAGAGCAATGTCTCCTGTTCTTTTAGATGCTAAATATAATGAAATATATCCAGGTTCTTATGCAAAATACATGAAACTAGAAGAAATTATGGAAGGAAGAATAATAACTTATGAAAAAGATTTGGCAAAAGCAAAAGCAAATTTTTTAGCTGGTAAAAAACCTTTAATACTAAAACCAATAGGAATTGAAGGAATTATTAAATCAAATCCTATGTTAAGTAGACAAGATGCTATAAAACTAAAATTAGCCGAACTTGATGGTAAATTTATGGCAAGTAAAAAAGTAATTTTTGTATATTAATTCAAAATTACTAAAAAATTGTAAATCTTATTTGATAATATCTTAATTATATGTTAACCTTATTATTGGCTTTTTGTAATTAAAAAGTTGAATTTTGCATGTGGCATTGGTAACTAAGAAGTATATAAATCTCACCTGACACAGCAACCTGTATATTTTAAAAGGAGTGCATTTATGTACGCAGTAATAAAAACTGGTGGAAAACAGTACAAAGTAGAAGAAAAGAGATGGGTAGATGTTGAGCTTCTTCATAAAGAAGAAGGCGATGAAGTTTCTTTCGATGAAGTTTTATTAGTTTCTGATGGCGACAACACAAAAGTTGGTTCTCCTACAGTAGTTAATGCAAAAGTAACTGGAAAAGTTATGAAAAATGACAGAAAAAAGAAAGTTATTGTTTATAAAATGAGACCTAAGAAACACTATAGAAGAAAAGCGGGTCATAGACAACACTTTACAAGAGTTATGATTGAAAAAATTGAAGCTTAGGGAGATAAAATAACATGGCACATAAAAAAGGTGTGGGTAGCACCAGAAACGGTAGAGACAGTAATTCTAAAAGATTAGGAACAAAGATCTTCGGTGGTCAAGTAATTCCAGCTGGAAGCATAATTGTTCGTCAAAGAGGATCTGAAATCCACGCTGGTAACAACGTAGGAATGGGTAGAGATTATACTCTTTATTCTCTTCTTGATGGAAAAGTTGCTTTTGAGCGTATGGGTAAAAACCGTAAAAAAGTTAGTGTTTATCCATTAGTAGCTCCAGTAGCTGTAAGCTAACATTTGAATATGAGAGAAAACAAAATTAAAATCGTTTTTTCTTGTAGAAATTAAAATGTTTTAATAAAATATTCAAAACTCCTAATTTATATTTTGGGAGTTTTTTTGTTACGTATAATAGTTAATTAAAATTGTATTTGGTAGTTTTGGGAGTAATTTATGATAAAAAAAATAACCGCAATATTTATTTCTAGTTTTATTATGTTTTCTATAAATAATAATTCTTTTGCAAGACCTTCGGTTTCATATAATCTGGAATCTTTGGTAGATGTAAAAACAAAGCATTGGAGTTATCCAGCATTAAAATATGTAGTTGAAGATTTGGGTGTAATGAAACCTAAAAATGCAACAAGATTTCTTGGTGATAAATTAGCCGTAAGATATGAGTTAGCTGAAATATTTTATAATGCAGTTAAAAACTTAGAAGATATTTCAGAAAAAAGTTTAAAAATTAAAGAAGCAAATACCGTTTCAGATCTTACTGATGTTAATGAAGATAATAAAAGTATAGTTAATTCTATAGTAAATGAATATGGTGTAATGCAATTATTTCCTGATAGTAAATTTATGGGAAATAGAGAAATGACAAGATATGAATTAGCTTATGATATGAATAATTATCTTGTTTTATTAGAAACTAAATTAGGATCTTTAAAAGTACCTAATAGAGAAAGAGCAATAGAATTAACTGATTTAAATGCATCTCATTGGGCATACTCAGCTTCAAAAAATATAATTGATAAATATAAAATTATGGATGGATATCCTCAAAAAGTTTTTGGTGGAGATCAAAAATTAACAAGATATGAAGTTGCAGCACTTATAAGAAGATTTATTGAATATGTTGATAAAAAAATCCTCTCTGTTCCAAAACCTACACCAACACCAGTACCAACACCAACACCTACTGCAACGCCAGTTCCTACACCAGTTCCGACACCAATTCCGACACCAGTACCAACACCAACACCTATTCCAAAATTACCTTCAAGTAAAGTTGATTTAAGAGTTGGCGGTGGAACATATAGCTTATTCAATCCATCGGCAGGTACAACTTTCAATAGATTTGACCCAGGAGCTTCTTTAAGTGCTAACTTATGGTTTGCTAAATTTGGTTTAAGTCTTGGCGGAAATTGGTTAGCAGCGGATGATAAAGCATTAATAAAAGATGCATCAAGATTAGGTTTGAGTGCAAGTGCTAATTATAGAATAATGGGTGGAGAATCTGATGAAGATATTTCTCTTTTTGCAGGTTTAGGATTTGGTTATAATAATTGGTACGGACAAGCTAAAGCAGTTAATTCTTCAGGGCCTTTATTAAGCGTTAATTTTGAAGCTCCAATTACACCATGGGTTTCTCTAAATATCAGAGATTCTTTTACATATATGTTAGTAGGAGAAAATGGATGGAAAAATGATCTATTCACAGGTTTAAATTTCCCTGCGTATGGATTAGCTTCTTTTGAATTAGGTTATTATGGTTCAATTTACAATGTACCTAATGTTGGAATACCAAATTCTCAACATGGTTTAGAAGGAAATCTAAGATTTAGATTTTAATTGAAAGGAATGCTTTAAAAGCATTCCCTACAAAAGCAAATATTGCATTCTAATGATGTATATATGTTTTATAAAACAGATATTTAGTATGGGCTGTCTAAAAAGTGTATTTTTTTATAAAATTACAAGGTTAAAAACCAATGTTTCTGTAGGGTCGTTTTATGAAACGACCTCTTTTTAGACAGCCCATACAGAAAAATATAATTTTTGAACAACCATAAAATTCTTAATGGAAATAAAATAAAATATGAAAATAGTATCTTTTTTAAAAAATAATGTTGAAAGAGTTGGTCTTTTAATTAACAATAATATTTTTGATTTGCAAGAATCTGGGAAAAAAATAAATATAGACATTCCTAATAAAATTAATGATGTTTTAAATGATTGGGAAATTAACTTTAGCAAAGCAAAAGAAATTGAAAATAATATTTTTGAAAACAAAATAACTGATTTTGAAGATAAAGAAAAAATAAAAATGTTAGCACCAGTTCCAAGACCTACTTCTTGTAGAGATGGGTATGCTTTTAGACAACATGTTTCAACGGCAAGAAGAAACAGAGGTTTGGATATGATAGAAGAATTTGATCAATATCCTATTTTTTATTTTACCAATCATAATTCTATAATTGGAGAAGGTGATTTGATTGTAGAAAATGATCACTTAAAAAATTTAGATTTTGAACTTGAAGTAGCAATTGTTATTGGAAAAAATGGTAAAAATATAGATTCTAAAAATGCAGACTCTTATATTGCAGGATATACAATAATGAATGATTTTTCTGCAAGAGTTTTACAAATGGAAGAAATGAAATTAAATTTAGGCCCTGCAAAAGGAAAAGATTTTGCAACTGCAATTGGGCCATACTTAGTAACAGTAGATGAATTAGAAAAACATAAAATAAAAACTGAGTTTGGAGATAAATATAATCTAAAAATGAAAGCCTTTCATAATGGAAAATTAATTTCTGAAGGTAATATGGTAGATATGAATTGGACTTTTGCAGAAATAATAGAAAGAGCTTCTTATGGTGTAAATTTATATCCTAGTGATGTTATAGGTTCTGGAACAGTAGGAACAGGTTGTTATCTGGAACTTAATGGAAGTAATACATTAAAAGCAAAAGAAAATAATGAAACCTTTACTCCTGTTTGGTTAAAAGAAGGAGATATTATTGAATTAGAAGTTGATGGATTAGGAAAACTTTTACATAAAATAGTAAAAAGTAATGAAAATAACTCTATATTAAGTAAAAAGAAAAATATTTAGAATATATATAATAGTTTTTTGAGGTAAATTATGAATTTAAATTTAGATAAAGAAGTTCTTGAAATAAAAGATGAAACAATAAAAATTAGAAGAGATATTCATAGAAATCCAGAACTTGGATTTGAAGAATTCAGAACATCTGATTTAGTTTATAATTATATGAAAAATTTGGGCTATGAAGTTCATAAAGTCGCAAAAACAGGTGTAGTAGCTCTTTTAAGAGGTAAAGATGAATCAAAAACATTGGCAATAAGAGCTGATATAGATTGCTTACCTCTTCAAGAATTAAATAATTGTGATTATGCGTCTGAAACTGATGGTAAAATGCACGCTTGTGGACATGATGGACATACAGCTACAGCACTTTCAGTAGCAAAAATATTAAAACAAAAACAAAGTCAATTAAAAGGAAATGTAAAATTTTTATTTCAACCTGCCGAAGAAGGACCAGGTGGGGCATTACCAATGATACAAGAAGGTGTTTTAGAAAATCCTAAAGTTGATGCGATTATTGCTATGCATGTTTGGAATGAAATAGAAATTGGTAAAGTTATTGTAAAAGAAGGGCCTTTAATGGCTTCAGCTGATGAATTTGTAATAACCATAAAAGGTATTGGAGGACATGGAGCAGTCCCTCAATTTACAGTGGATTCTATTGTGGTTGCAGCAAATGTAATTACAACCTTACAAACTATAATAAGTAGAAATATTGATCCTTTAGAACCTGCTGTTTTGACTATTGGAAAAATAAAAGGTGGTAGTAATTTTAATATAATTGCAGAAACAACAGAGCTAATTGGAACAGTAAGAACTTTTAATAATGAATTAAGAGCAAAGATAGAAAAAAGAGTTGAAGAAGTAGTAAAAAATGTAACAGCAGCTTTTAGAGCAACTTATGAAATAAAATATACCAGAATTTATCCTCCAACTATTAATGATTCAAAAATTACTAGTATAGTAAAAAAAGCAGCTGGAAAAGTAGTAGGAAAAGAAAATATAAATGATAAAGATATGACTATGGGTGCAGAAGATATGTCTTTTTTTCTTGAAAAAGTGCCTGGTTGTTATTTTATGGTTGGTTCTGCAAACAAAGAAAAAGGATTAGATAAACCTCATCACAGTCCTTACTTTGATTTTGATGAAAATGCTTTGACTATAGGAACACAAGTTATGATTAATTCGATTTTAGAATATTTTAATGACGATTCACACTAGAATCTTATTATATGCACTATGTTGCAGTTTCTTCACATCAACAAGCGTTTTTTGGTTTTATGAATCAACATCAAATGGTAAATTACATTCTTTTTGGGATGTGGTTTGGTGGTGGTTTATAACATCATCAACTGTTGGTTATGGTGATATTGCACCAACTACACCTCAAGGTCGAATTGTTGCTGTAATAACAATAATAATAGGTATGTACACTTATACAAATTTTATTACTTCAACAGCAAGTATTATTCGTGAGAAGTTAGAAAAAAAGAATAAAGGTAATTTTCACATAAAATCTAGAAATCATATTGTTCTTTGTGAATATACTGCATTTGCGGATGAATTAATTTTAGAAGTTCATAAATATGAATATTTAAGAAATAAAGATATTGTTCTAGTTACTAGTTTAGTTGATATTAACCCTTATAATCAACATAAATTTATTCATGGAGTTCCAATAAATCCAGAATCTATAAAAAAAGCTAATACAGAATATGCTTCCTACATTTTTGTTTTTTCTAATATAAGATTTGCAAATCCAGATCTTAAAACACTTCATATTGTCTCAAGAATACAAAAAATAAATCAAAAGGCTACTATTTTTGTAGAATTAACAGATAAAAACTGTCCTTATTTACAGTATATAGATAAAACTAAAAATAAAATAATAATTTTAGAAACTGATGCATTATTTGAAAATGTCTTGATTAATGGAACTTTAGATCTAAATTCATTTTTTTAGATTGTTTTATGTTGTATTAAAAATACTAAGAATTTAAACTACAGATTTTAGAGAAATTACACAAATTAACTACAAAAAAAATATATAGTGCATCTGTTTAATCTGAGTAATCTGTAGTTTAAAACACTCCTAAAATATGATAAAATTAGATTTATAAATATTGAAAGGTGCTACCAAATTATGAGTTATAAACTTATAAATAATCAAGATAATTTAGAGTCATTATTAGAATTACTTTTATTACAAAAAGAACTATCAATAGATACAGAAACAACAGGATTAGATCCTTATTATTCAAAAGTAAGATTATTACAAATAGGATTTGATGAGCAATTTTTTGTTATAGATTGTTTTTGCTTTGAAAATTTAGATATTCTTAAACCAATTTTTAATTCTCCTGATATATTAAAAATACTCCATAATGCAAAATTTGATATAAAAATGCTAAAAATTAATTATGGAATAGAATTTCAAAATATTTTTGATACTATGTTAGCAAGCCAAATAATTTCTGCTGGAGTTAATGAAACACATAATTTAAAAGATGTTGTTTATAGATATTTAGGAATTGAATTAGATAAAACAGAACAAAAAAGTGATTGGAGTAAAGAATTATCTGTTTCTCAAATTTCTTATGCAATAAAAGATGTCGAGGTTTTAATTCCCTTAAAAAATAAATTAAAAGAGTTTTTAGTAGAAAATAAATTAGTACGGGTTGCCGTACTCGAATTTAATTGTTGCCTTTCTGTTTCTGATATGGAAATAAATGGTTGTTTTTTAGATAAAAATAAATGGCTTGATATAATAGAAAAAGTTGAGAAAAAACATTCAAAACTTTCTGATGAAATACAAAAAGAGTTATCAAAAAATTCAAATCAGCTTTCTCTTTTTAATGATTTTTTAGAAATAAATTTAAATTCAAATCAACAACTTTTAGAATCATTAAATAATATGGGAATAAATTTAGATGATACGGCAGAGCGTACTCTTTCTTTAAATAAAAATAAACATGAAATAATTGAAAAAATACTTGAATATAGAAGCTTACAAAAATCTTTAAGTAGTTATGGTAAAAATATTTTAGAACATATAAATAAAAAAACAGGTAGAATTCATGCAAGTTTTAATCAAATAGGTGCTGGCACAGGTAGATTTAGTTGTTTTAATCCAAATTTACAACAAATACCTGCCAATGAAGAATACCGTTCTTCTTTTATGGCAGAAAAAGGTAATAAACTTATTACAGCAGATTATTCTCAAATAGAATTAAGAATTTTAGCAGAAATATCTGGTGATAAAGAATTTATTAGAGCTTTTGAAAGTGGAGAAGATTTACATAAAATAACAGCGTCTAATATGTTTTCTATTCCTTTGGAGAATGTTACAAAAGAAATGAGAAGCCAAGCAAAAAGTATAAATTTCGGTTTGGTATATGGAAGAGGAGCATCTTCATTGGCAGAACAAATAGGAACAAGTGTTGAAGAAGCTAAAAAATTAATTGAAAAATATTTTGAAATTTATGAAGGTGTAAAAATTTGGCTTGATAATGCTGGTAAATTAGCTATAAAAACAAGTCAATCAAGAACTTTGAGTAATAGATTAAAAAAATATATTTTTGATAGTAATAATAGAAAAGAAATTGCTAGTATAGATAGACAAGGTAAAAATAGTCCTATTCAAGGTACTTCGGCTGATATAACTAAACAAGCTTTATTTTTGATAAATAAAGAATTTAAAAATACAAAAACTAAACTTATTAATACTGTTCATGATGAAATAATTTTAGAATCACCTTTGGAGTTTGCAGAAAATTCTGCCAAAATTTTAGAACAAAAAATGATTGAAGCAGGAAGAATTTATCTTAAAAAAGTACCTATTGTTGTTGATGTTCATATTTCTGATTTTTGGTCAAAGTAAAATTTAATCTAACTGAGATAATCAAGCTGAAGATGTTTTACCATCAATAAAACAATATACAATAAAAGGGATTAATATAAAATCTTTTAACAGGTCAAATCAGAGTTAAGATTTAAAATATTTATAAAATAAGGATCTAAATGGTTAAAATCATTATCTGTTGTAATCAGAGTTAAATCAAAATATTTAGCTGTAGATGCAATCCATAAATCATTTTTACCCATATTCTTAGATGAAAAGCTTGACGATATTGTTTTATGCTTACCTTGACTAAAAACATCTATTTCAATATAATCAGAAATTAATAAGTCATTTACATATAAAACATTAGAGTTTTCTAAAATTTCATTTAAAATTATCTCTCTTTTTTTTCCCCAAGAATTTCTATAAGCAAAAGCTTTTATTTCTGCAACACTGACAACAGAAATATAAACTTCATTTTGATTTTTTTCAATTATATTATCAATTTTTTGAACTAAAGTTTTATTTTTATCTGTAACTATATAAACAAGAATATTTGTATCTAATAAAATTATTTTTTTAGGTAAGTTTAATTATAGATTCTTCAGATACTACTTCATCTTTAAAAGATTCTCTTAATTGTTTAACAGCCTTCCAATTAAATTTTTTTGGTTTAGGTAAGTTTTTTTTATTTTCTAAATTTGAAACTTTATCTAATAATAAATCTATTTTTTGATTTATTTCATTAATTTCAGGGTTATTATTTAATATAATAAAAAAGTTACTAGAAATAGAAGAAACATCTAAATTTTTCTCTTTTATAATATTATTTAAAATATTTTCTAAATTTGCTTCTTGTGATTCTATTTTTTCTATCATATAAACTAATTATAAAAATAAAGATAACTACTTATAGTTTAGCATTTAATTAGATTTTTTAGTTATTTGATAAATAAAAACAAGTGAAATTATTTCTTATTTATTTAATTTAGAGCAAAAAATGATTGAAGCAGGAAGAATTTATCTTAAAAAAGTACCTATTATTGTTGATGTTCATATTTCTGATTTTTGGTCAAAGTAGATTTAATATAATTGACATGAATATATTTTATTTCTATAATTAATTAATTATTATATTAACGTTAATCTTTGATAATGAAAAAACTTTTTATTCCATTAGCTCTTGTTATGTTTTTGATTTCTTGTAATCAAAATAATAATGCTCTATCTGAAAATAACCCTTCTGAAGTATCAATTTTATCAAAAACTAACAATAATTTTAAAATGAGTGAAGTTGTGTTTTCAAAAAAAGATACTAATAAACTTTATACTACTTTAGCAGTTCCTAAAGATCTAAATGATATAAGCCCTTTTCCTGATACAGATAATTATGTAGCTTCTTTTGATTTTGATGGATATAGCATAAAAAATATAAAATATTCTGTTAAAGGTTCATCACCGATTTCAATACTAAATGATTCAAAAGTTCTGTTTTTTATAAAAGATGAAAATAATGTAAGATCTATAAATATTATGAATCCAGATTTCTCTAGTCCAGAATTATTTGCAAAATTACCTTCTGGAAATTATTCTATTGATGAGATTACTATTAACAAAAATCAAGATTCTTTGTTGTTTTCAAAATATTCTAATACAGGAAAAATTTATGAGAAAGAGCTATATAATTTAAATTTAAAAACAAAAGAGTTAAAAAAAATATATAGTGAAACAAGTTCAATACTAAACTTTAAACCTTCTTTTACTATAGAGAACAAAATAGTTATTTCTGCAAAAAATGATACAAATATAAAAAATGGTAATGATATTTTATTACTTAATTTAGATGGTTCTAATAAAAAATTTATTATGCAAAGTGAATATAATGAATTAGATATTTCATTTTCACCTGATGGAAAAAAAATAGCTTTTACTCAAGAATATATTTGCCCACAAGGCACTATTAATATTATAAATAATTTAAGTAAAATTAGTATAGATAGTTATACAAATTCTAAACTAAGCAAATTTTCTTCAGATTCACCTCATATAATACCCCCTACTCCTATTGGTAAGATATGTGAACCAAATGACTCAACTTTAAATTCAAATTCTTCGCCTATTTTTTTATCAAATGATAAGTTGCTTTTTAATTCTAAAGTTGGATACCCAGATTTAAATAACCCAAATTTAAATGGAAAAGTAATAAAAACAAAATTATTTATTTCAGATATAGGATTTTCAGAAAGAAAAATTTTGAATGATATCAGTTCAAGTGATAAATTTGAATTTATTGATTATAAAAGAAATAGAATTGTTTTTTCATCAGGATCTATTTTTACAATTAACTTTGATGGAACAGATAAAAGAGAAATTCAGATAGAAAGACCTAATAGTAATAAGTAATAAATGCAAATTATACTTGCTAAAAATTAATTTTTTTTGTTAAAAAGCATTGTAATATTTATTTTTACAAAGTGTTTTTTATTATCTTAAAATAAAATTATTAACTATTCATTCTATACAATAATTGAATTATAATTAGTAAGATTTAATTATCAATTTTTTATATCAACATTATTTAAGGAAGATACATGTTAAAAAAAAGCTTATCAGCATTAGCCTTGTCAACAAGTATTTTAGCTGGAACAATTAGTAATTCTTTTGCAGACAAAATACCCGATATATATAAATTAGTACCTGAAG
>JBBTGK010000301.1:0-2689 GCA_038060635.1 Cyanobacteriota bacterium
TACAAATCTTACCAATGCAAATTTAACTAATGCAATTATAAGTGAATATGCTACTTTTACAGGTACTATATTTAAGGGAGCAAATTTCACAAATTTCGATTTTTCTCTTGCTAAAGGTTATAATGGTGTTGCAAAAGATTTTAGTAATTCTAATTTTACAGGTGCTAATCTTACTAATTCTAATATGAGTAGTTTTAACCTTACAAATGTAAATTTTACCAATGCAACCTTCACAAATACCAAAATTTATGGCTCTAGTTTCGCAGGAGCAAACCTTACAAATGTTGATCTAACTACAGCCTATACTTATAATAATAATGGAACACCTATTCAAAAAAGATTTTATGGTGGGAATTTTACAAGTTGCAATTTTACAGGAGCTAATTTATCAAACTTTGATTTAACGTCTGCTGATTTTACCAATGCAAATTTTACCAATGCAAATATTTCAAATACAGCATTACAGGCAACAAATTTAAGTTCTGCAAATCTTACAGGGGCAAATATTTCAGGGTCATGGTTACGATATACTAATTTTAATAATGCAAATCTAACTAATACAAATTTAACTAATGCAATTATAAGTGAATATGCTACTTTTACAGGTACTACATTTAAGGGAACAAATTTCACAAATTTCGATTTTTCCCTTGCTAAAGGTTATAATGGTGTTGCAAAAGACTTTACTAATTATAATTTTACAGGTGCTAATCTTACTAATTCTAATATGAGTAGTTTTAACCTAACAAATGCAAATTTTACGAATGCAACTTTCACAAATACTACTTTAACAGGTTCTACTTTTGTAGGAGCAAACCTAACCAATGTCAATCTTACTAGTGCAAAAGGAGTTAGTGGTACTATTAAACTTTTTGATCATTGGAACTTTACAGGTACTAACTTTAGTGGAGCTAATGTTTCAGGTATCAATTTCTTTGGTACAAACTTTACTAATGCAAATTTTACTAATGCAACTGTTGTTGGAACAAGATTTCAGGATGCAAATACAAAAGGAATTACTTTTGCAAATGTTGACTTAACCACAACAATTGGAGAAGCAGGTAAAGTAAATAATTTTTATAAATTTGACTTTACAGGAGCAAATCTTAATCATATAAAAGCAAATGGTGCAAGTTTTGCATTCGCAAACATGACTAACACTAACTTATTTGGAGCAAATCTTGCTAATACAAATTTCTATGCTTCTACAGTTATAGGAACAAGATTCCAAGATGCTACAGTTACAGGAATTAATTTTCAAGGTCTTGATTTAACAACAACAATCGGAGAAGCAGGTAAAGTAAATAATTTTTATAAATTTGATTTTACAGGAGCAAATCTTTCTTATGCCAAATTTAACGGAGCCAGTTTTGAGTTGAGTAAATTAATTAATACCAATTTAACTGCTAGTAATATGGCATCTGCAAATTTTATTAATGCAACAATCACATCAGTTAATTTTGCAAGTACAATATTTTCAGGAGCAAGATGGACTAATGGAAGAATCTGTGCGACACCATCAGTAGGAGATTGTCGTTAATTAATTTTAATTTCTTTACTAAAATCACTTTCTCTTATTTTAAATTATTAATGATCTAGAGAAAATGATTTTTTTATTTAATTAAAAAACAATTTTTTAGTAAGGGTTTCAGTAAGGTTGATATTTTAAGATTAAATCATGAAAAATATTTCAGGAGAAAAAGGAAAAAGTTATGAATAATAAAGCGATTTTAAAAATGTCATCTGGATTTAATAAAGTTATAGAAAATCAAGCTGATATTGAAATGACTGAATATTTATTACTTTTTGGCTGTGATATGAACATACAAGAATTTTTCAAAAATATATAACATACTGTCGTGTAAAAAAATTATTATTTAAAAAGGATTAAAAAAAAATGAACAAGAAAATTTATTCAACCACACTATTATCATTATTATTAGTTACAGGATGTTCGGCACCTATTATTAATAATACAAAATCAGTTGAATCAAAAAATGAAAAAATTGATCAAAATATTAATAAAGGAGATCTTGTAGCGGTTGCACCTGAAATAGAAACTACTACTTTAAGTATTTATAAAAACCAGAATCTTTCTGGTCAAAGTTTTGCAAATAAGAATCTTACAAATGTCGATTTTTCAGGTTCTAATCTTACAGGAGCTGATTTTAGTGGTGCTAATCTGACAGGAGCTAATTTCACAAGTGCTACATTTTCCAATACAAAGCTTGCAGGAGCAACACTAAAAAATGCAAATTTTACGAATGTTAATCTGACTGTTGCACTTGGTACAGGTAATCTCCAAAAAGCCTTTTCCAGCTTTGATTTTAGCGGGGCAAATTTAACCAATACTGATTTAACCAGTGCTAATCTAACTAGTGGCAACCTTGCAAATGCAAATCTTAGCGGTACTATTCTTACCAATGCTTCCATGAAAGGTATAAACCTTAGTAATACGGATCTTACAAAAGCTTATGGCGGATATATCAACGAAGACTGTGTATTTAATAACTGCAACAAATCAGTAAATAAGGCTTTAAATAGTTTTTCCAAGACATATTCCAAAAAGACAAATAATATATTTAATACTAAAACAACTAATACTTATTATGATTTTACGGGAGCCAATCTTACTGGTGCAAACCTAACTGGTTCTATACTTACAGGAGCAACAATAACAGGAGCAACA
>JBBTGK010000301.1:2789-8118 GCA_038060635.1 Cyanobacteriota bacterium
CTTTACAAGCTTTGATTTTACTTCTGCAAATCTTAGTGGTGCAAACCTAACTGGTTCTATACTTACAGGAGCAACAATAACAGGAGCAACAGTAAAAAGTACTAATTTTACAAATGATGATTTAACAGGTGTTAAAGGTTATGGTGGAACTGCAAATGACTTTACAAGCTTTGATTTTACTTCTGCAAATCTTAGTGGTGCAAACCTAACTGGTGCAAATTTAACAGGTGCAAATTTAACATCTGCGACTATGACATTAGCAACGATAACAAATGGGAAAATTACAGGAGCTAATCTGTCAAACGTAGATATGACTAAAGTAAGAGCCAATACTGGTCATGTATTATGGTTAAGAAATTATGATTTAACAGGTACAAACTTTACTAATGCTACTCTTACAGGTGTAAGCTTTGCTCATTCAAACCTGACTAATGCAAATTTTACAGGAGCTAATCTAATTAGTTCTACATCTTCTAAATCAAATTTACAAGGGGCTAATTTCACTAATGCTAATCTAACCTCTTCATTAATAGCTTCCGAAGCAACTTCTATGAATCAAGTAATCTTAACAGGTGCAACTATTAAGAAAATGTATCTAGGATCAGTGGATATGAGATATATTTACGGATATAATGGTATTTTAAATAATTTTACTAATTTTGATTTTACTTCAGCTACTCTTACAAATGCAAACTTAACTAATGCTAATCTAACTAATGCTAATATGACAAGTGCAACATTAACTGGAGCTACATGGACAACAGGAGTTACGTGTGCAAATCCTTCAATCGGAGGTTGTTTCTAATTAGTTTCTTATTTCAGATTACAAATTATGTAAACCGTTTTTTAGTAAGGTTGATATTTTAAGATTAAATCATGAAAAATATTTCAGGAGAAAAAGGAAAAAGTTATGAATAACAAAGTTATATTAAAAATATCAAATAGCGTTTATAAAATTATTGAAACACAAAATGATATTGAAAAGGCTGAATATTTATTACTTTTTGGATGCGATATGAACATACAAGAATTTTTCAAATTAAATTGGTAAGAGTAATGTAAAAAGAGGCTTTGAGTTACCCTAACTGTTTTGGGTAACTTTTACTTTGATAAACTTTTTAATTTTATTCAAAAAAGCATTTTTTAGTAAGGGTTTTAGTAAGTTTAGTATTTTAAAATTAAATTATAAAATATATAATAAAAAGGAAAAAATCATGGATGATACAAATTCTCTAAAATTGTACAGAGAAATTTTTAAAATTTATCTTGATAACAAATGTAATAAACAATTTATCAAATATTTTTTAACTTCAGGTGATATTGAAATTGATGAACTTTTTGAAGGATAATCAATATTATTTTAAAAGGAAAAAAAATGCAATATTTTACAGATTCAACAGGTGTACCAATTCTTTGTATGAAGATTTTTAGACAATTTTTTTATAAAAAACCTTTATATTTAGTGAAAAATTATAATTAGATTATGATGAAAAATATTAAAATAACAACTATTTTTGCTTTACTAAGCTTTTTTTATGCTTGTTCAACAACCAATTTAGGAAATACAAGCTTAGAAAATACTCAAATAAATTCTTCTAAAGAAAAAACGATATTTTCTATCTATATGGTAGGTGGAAATTTGGAAGATGATGTAAAACCAAGAAACAATATTCCTGATGAACAAGAACTTGGAAAAATAAGTACAGCAGGTGCTGGAAGTAATGATTTAAGAGAGTTAATAGAAGGTTATCAAAATCTTTCTAATGAACAAAAAGCTAATTTAGATATTATGGTTGCTTTTGGTGGTTCTAGAAAAGATGGCTGGAAAGGAATAAAATATGCTGATATTAATTGTCTAATAAAAGATTCTGACGATAGATATTTTGGTAATGATACTTGTTATAAATACAAAGATGAAAATTCAAATATGGCAAGTTCTGAAACATTAGAAACTTTTTTTAAATATGTAAAAAATAATTATGGTAATAATAAAAGAAAAGTTGTTGATCTTTGGGATCATGGTTTTGCATATTTAGGAATGGGTCAAGATAGCCGTAATGGAAATCAATTAATAAGTTTACAAAAAATAAAAGAGGCTTTTACAAATTCTAATTTAAAAGTTGATTTAATAGGTTTTGATGCTTGTCTTATGGGTAGTATAGAAGTTGCAAAAACTGTAAAAGATTTTTCTTCATATATGGTTGCATCTGAAGAACTTGAGCCTGCACATGGTTGGAATTATACAGATACAGTAAATATTTTAGCAAAAAATAATTCATCATTTGAAAGTATTGGAAAAAGTATTGTTGACTCTTTTATTGATAACCCAGATCATAAAGAAGAATTTAGTAAATATAAAACCCTTTCTCTTATTGATTTAAAAAAAGTAGATAATGTTATACAAAAACTTGATATATTTTCATCTACTTTAAATATGGATAATTTTTCAAACTTATTAAATGCAGTACAAGAAAGCCAAAAATTTGGCGATGCAAACAAAAATAATCTATCTTATACAATTGACCTTATAAATTGGATTAATAATATTAAAAAAAGTAATTCGGGATCTTCAGGCGATAGTGTTTTAAAAGCTCTTTCTGAAATGGTTATTTATTCTCGTCATGATGATTCAAAACCAAATTCTAATGGTATCTCTATTTATTCATTAAGTAAAAATATGGAAAATAAATATGGTGAAAATGAAGCTGTTTCTAAAAATTGGTTGGATTTTTCTCGTTCTTTTGTAAGATTTGGGATTAATGATTTTGTAAACCCTGTAATAAAAGAAGAAAACTTTGGTACTAAAAGCAATAAAATAAGTTTATGTAATAACAAAGACCAACTTGGTCATTGCTTAGACATTTCTGATAATGTTGGCTTAAAAAGTGTTGAACAAATATTTTCTATAAAAGCTGATGAAAGATATTATTTTAATATTGGTAGTAAAAGATTAAAAGAGATTGATGAAAAAAATAAATATTTTACTCCTGTTTGGAATGGTGAATGGTTTTTACTTTGTAATGGCAATTGTGAAACGGGTTTAAGTATTTTTCCTACTGCTTATTACAATTCTTATACAGAATCAGGAAATTCAATTTATTCTTCAGATGCTGTAATTAATTCAGAAGATGTAATTTTTTATATGGAAGTTGATAAAAATAATAATGTTGTTTCAGAGTGGGCAGTTCCTTATACCATTAGTGAAAAAGGTGAAGTTTTACTTAATCGCAACCAATTAAAATTAAATATCGGAGATACAATTCAATTTTATTATCAAGTTTATGATAATATAAATAAGAAAAATATTTGGAAAAAAGGTGAAAGTATAACTTTTTCTGCAATTCCAAAATGGTCTTTTGCAAAAATAGATGCCAAAAAACTTTATTATATTCAAGCTGAAGATTATAAAGGAAATATATCAAATAGTAATGTTTATGAAATAAACTAGTAGGAATAAAAAATGAATATTTTAGAAAAATCAAAAAATAGTTTAGCATTAAGCTTAATAAGTTTAATTATTTTGGCTAATACTTCTTGTTCTTCAAATTTAAATACAACTACTATTTTACCAAGTGCAAATGTCTCTGAAAATAATAGTAATAACAACGATTTTAAAAAAAATTCAGTTGCTTTTATACCTTCAAATCAAGTTGATGAAAATGGAATAAAACCTATTGAAAAATATAAACTTCCTGATGGTGTTAATATCAAAGACATAAAAGTAATTAAAGCTAGTTTAGATGGAAGAGATTTAAAAACTAATGATATATCAATTGGTAGTGATGAAAAAGATAATATTGTTTTTTTTATTGATAAAACTGCTTTTGATAATTCATTTTCTGGTAAAACAGATGAAACAGAATTAAGTATTCATACGTCTGAAACATTTGAAAAGAAAAAACAAGAAATAAGAACTCAGCTTTTACAAACTTATAAAAGCACTTTAAAAGAAGATGTTGAAACTACAATTGCAACACCTGATTTTCTTAAATCAAAAGTAAGAGGGGAATCATTAACTAGGCTTAGAGTTGCTGGTCTTAAAAAAGATGCGTCTAAATTAGCAAAAGAAAATATATTTATAGACAGAAACTTATATATAGTTTTACAAGTTGGAGATAGTCAATTCTCTGTTAAAGATACTAATGCTAATAATATTTTAGTGAATAAATTTAACATTGAAGGTTCTCAAATTGGTAAGTTAATCAAAAATCAAAATAAATTACAAAATGATTTAAATCTATCTGCTATTCCTGTAATAGCTGAAAAAATAGCTAAATCTGATCAAAACTTTTTTGAAAGTATTAATAGTATAGAAGAAAGTAAAAAAGTTATAGAAATTGAAGAAATTGAAGAAGCAATGAAATTTGAAATAGGTGTTGAATTATCAAAAAACTTAAAAGATTTAAAAGCAATACAAGTTCCTCTTGATCTAAAAGATCTAAAAGCAATAGAAAGTAAAAATAATGATTTAGCAAAAGATGTAACTTTGGATCAAAAAAATGATCTTACTGATTCTTTAGAAAATTCTATTAAAAAAGCAATAGATAATGAAAATAAAGTAATAAGTGATTTTCAAAAAGTTGATCATAAACCAATTTCTGATAAAAGATTATTTGATCCTAATAAAATTATTGAAGATATTTTTAAAGATTTTACTAATAGTCAAGCTATAAGCAAATTTACTTATAGTAAAGATGCTACTCAAAGTACACCAAAACCACAAGATAATTCATTACCTACACAAAATAGTCAATTAGATTACCCTTTTGGTGGTAATTTGGTAATTGCATTAGATAAAAAATATAATGATGTTTTAGAAGGTTATAAATTAGTTGCTATTACTAGTGATATAGCAATATTTCCTTTATCATTATATATATTAAAAAATGGATACTTAGTGCTAGATACAAATACATTTAAAAATCAAAGTAAACTTTATTTATATCTTACAAAAGAAGATAAAAATATATTAATGTTAATAGAATCTGATGGTACTTTAGATAAAAAAGAGCCAGCAGAAAGTACAAATTCACCATCTACTAAAAATGATGATATTAATTTGGGTAATACACCTATAGTACAAGGAAATAAGATAACAGGTGTAAATGGAGGTAAAGGTGGAAATTTTGCTGAAGGACCTAGGATTTCTAATATTTCTACTAATCTATTAACTTTTACTTTAAAAGAAAATACTAAATTAACAACTACAGAACTTAAAAAACTTAAAGTTTATGAAGAGCTTTTTGTTAGCCCAGGAACGAATAAACCTTCACCTCCACCTCCGCCTCCAATTCAAGCTCAAGGGACTAATTTACCACCTTGTCCACCA
>JBBTGK010000302.1:0-8662 GCA_038060635.1 Cyanobacteriota bacterium
ATTGAAGAGCATTTTAGTATCGGAGTAATATCAAAATCTGGTGGAACAATAGAAACAGCTCTTGCTTTTAGACTTTTTCAAGATAGAGCAAAAGAAGTTTATGGAAAAGAACATAATAATTATATTTTAGCTGTAACAGATAAAGCTAATGGTAAATTAAAAGAAATTGCTGATAAAGAAGGCTATAAATCTTATGTTATTCCTGATAATGTAGGAGGTAGATATTCTGTTTTAACTCCTGTTGGTTTAATACCTGCCGCTGTTTTTGGTGTAGATATTCATGAACTTGTTGCTGGTGCAAAATATATGAAAGAACTTTGTAAATCTCCTAATATTTTAGAAAATCCTGCTTATATGTATGCAACGCTTCAATATCTTTCTTATAAAAGAGGTAGAAATATTTCTGCTATGGCTATTTGGTCAAAATCACTTGAAAGCTTAGGTTTCTGGTATGATCAATTATCAGCAGAAAGTTTAGGTAAAGATGGTAAAGGAAGAGTTCCTTTTACTATTGTAGATACAAGAGATTTACATTCAAGAGGTCAAGAACTTCAAGAAGGAGAAGAGAATACTGTTGTTACAAATATTTTTGTGGAAAAATCTGTGAATGATATTACTTTCAAATCTAATAGTGAAAATGCGGATGGATTAAATTATCTTGATGGAAAATCAATAAAATCAATGCTTTCTGGTGCAATGGAAGGAACAAATTATGCTTATGCAAAAGCAAATAGACCTACTATGAATATTGTTTTACCAGAATTAAATGCGTTTACATTAGGTCAAATATTTTATTTATTTGAAATAGCAACAGTTATAGAAGGTTATATGATGAATATCAATCCTATGGATCAACCAGGCGTTGAAGCATACAAAAAATTTATGTTTGCTAATTTAGGAAGAGAAGATATGAAAAAATATAAAGATGAGTTTGATAATAGAGTAAAACCAGAAGAAGAGTTTTTAATTTAATATTTTTATTAGGCGATTAAAAAAATGGATTATAAGGAACTATTAAAAGAAACTTTTACATATAATAAAACAATAAAAGCTAAAATTTCTGAAAAAATGACTTCTTTGTTTTTAGAAAAAACGAGAGAAGTTAAATCTGTAGAAAGAAGTTATATTAAAGATAATAGAAATCTTAGTTTTTTTGAATTAGAAGAAAAACTAACTTTTTTTCCTATTCTTATTGTTGATAAAAAAACTAATATAATAAATATAATAAATAGAAAAGGTGATGTTATTTGGTCTTATGGTGAGGCTAAATTTGAAACCTTAAAACGAATAGAAAATGCTTTTTTGACAACAAGTGGTTCTGTAATAATAATAGCTGATGATATTGTAAGAGATATAGAAATAAAAACTAAGCATAAATTGTTTGAAGCAAGATATCATACAAAAAATGTAACAAAAACAAAAGATAATCATTATTTAATTTCAGATCTTAAAAATAACTGTGTTTTTGAAGTTGATAACTTTAATATTGCAAGAAATACTTTTGTAGATGAAAAAAAAGCTCCTTTTCATTCAGAAAGGCTCGATAATGGAAATACAATTGTTTGTTATACAAAAGCATCTTCTTTATCTGAATTTGATAAATATGGGAAACTTATTTGGACTTATGGCAAAAAAAGTACATCTTCTAATGATGAAAATGCCTTAAATAATCCTGAATATTTTTTACGATTAGCAAATGGTAATACTTTTATATGTGATACTCAAAACTCAAGAATAATAAACGTTTCAAAAGCAGGAAAAATACTCCAAAGATTACAAGATCCAATTGATGAAGTTATTTTTTATCCCTCTTTTATTCAACAATTAAAAAATGGGAATATTTTTATAAAATATGTTAATGATAAAAAGATGATTGAATTAGACTTAAAAAATAAAGTTTTGTGGAAATTGCATATAAGTTAGTTGCTTATATAAAATAAAATAGAAAAACCTAAATCATGAAAAAGAGGGCTTTTACAACAAATGTTTAAGAGTCTTATTTAAACAATTTCAAGCCTTAAATTTAATGCCTTACAAGTTTTTATTAATGTTGTAATATTACAACTAATGCCATTTTCTATTTTTGATAATTGTTGTTGTGTTATACCAGCTATTTTTGATAATTGTTTTTGTGTTAATTTTTTTTTCTCTCTTTCTTCATGTATTTTTAAAGAAATTCTTGATAATTCAATTTCTTGATTATATAAATTTTTGAAATTTTCATCTTTTAAATTTTCATTAAGATGGTTTCTAAATGTATTCATTTTAATAATCCTCCAATAATTTCTTATTCTTATATCTATTTAAAAAATCTTCTCTTAATTTTTTAGCTTTTTTTATTTCATTTATAGGTACTTTATTTGTATTTTTTGTAAAATTATGAGTTAAAATTATAAAATTCTGATAACAGAAAAAATATAAAATTCTTTCTTGTGAACCTGATATTTTAATTCTTAATTCATGAATTCCATCTTCTAATAAATCTGCGTAAGGTCTTGGTAATAATGCACCTTTTTCTTCTAATAATTCAATCCATGAAAAAACTTTAACTTTTTCTAAAATATCCAAAGAGTCAATAAATCTTTTATATAAGATTCTTTTTTTTCTGTTTCATAATAAAGCACTTTATATTTATTACTCATAAAGCAATTATACATCAAAAATGATGTTATTAAAATAAATATATAAAAAAAGACTGTCTAAAAAGAGGTCGTTTCATAAAACGCCCCTACAAGAACATTGGTTTCTAACCTTGTAATTTTCTTGAAAAACACATTTTTTAGACAGCCTTTACGAAAACACATTGCTAAACTAAATTGTTTTCGTAAAAAATTATAAATACTGATTTCTTTTTAAATTATTTTTTTAAAGAAGCCATATCTATTACAAAACGGTATCTAACATCTCCTTTAAGTAATCTATCATAGGCTTCATTAACTTTTTGAATTTCTATAACTTCAACATCTGAAGTAATATTATGTTCAGAACAATAATCAAGCATTTCTTGTGTTTCTTTTGGTCCACCAATTAATGATCCCATAATACTTTTTCTTCCTAATATAAGAGAAAAACCTTGTATTTGAATTGGTTCTGGAGGAGCCCCAAGAATAACTAATGTTCCACTTGTTTTTAATAGAGAAAGATATAAATTATAATCATGAGAAGCTGAAACAGTATCAATAATAAAATCAAATGTTCCTTTTAATTTATTTACATTTTCTAAATCTGAAGTTAATTCAAAATGATTTGCACCCAAACGCTTTGCATCAACTTCTTTTGATTTTGATGTGCTAAGCATGGTAACTTCTGCACCAAAAGAACTTGCAAGTTTTACAGCCATGTGTCCTAAACCACCTAAACCAACAACTCCAACTTTATGATTTTTACCAACTTTTAAATGACGTAAAGGAGAATAAGTAGTAATTCCAGCACATAAAAGAGGTGCTACTCCTTCTAAAGCAAGATTTGAAGGTATTTTTAAAACAAAAGCTTCGTCAACTACAATATTTTCAGAATAACCACCATAAGTAATTTCACCTGTTTTTCTATCAACACCATTATATGTGCCAGTAAAACCAGATTTACAATACTGTTCTTCATGATCATGACAATTTTCACATTCACGACATGAGTCAACTAAACAACCAACACCAGCCAAATCACCAACCTTAAATTTTGTTACTTCAGAACCAATTTCAGCAACTTTACCAACTATTTCGTGACCTGGAACCATAGGATATTTTGCTCCACCCCATTCATTTTTTACATTATGAAAATCAGAATGACAAATTCCACAATATAGAATCTCTATTTTTATATCTTTTGAATTAACAACCTTATTCTCAAAGCTAAAAGGTTTAAGAGGTTCTATAGAATTAAATGCAGCATACGCTTTAGTTTCTGACATATTATTAATTTCCTTTATTATTATTATTATGTTTATAATGTACTCTTTTTTTTTGATAAGAAAAATAGGATAATACTTAATGTATTGTTAAGTAAATTTAAATAATGAAAATAGATATTTTAAATGGGTTAATAGCTTTAAAAGTAGTATCTGAAAAACAAAATTTTACTGCTGCAGCAAAAGAAATGGGTATTTCTACCTCTGCTATTAGCCAAACAATAAAACAATTAGAAAAAAAACTGGGTTGTATTTTATTAAATAGAACCACAAGAAGTACTTCTGTAACTGAATTGGGTGAATATTTTTTAAGTCAATATAAACCTTCTTTAGAGCAATTACTTGATACAATGGAACAAATGGGTAATTATACAGGAAAACCTATGGGAACTTTACGTTTAAATTTACCTAGTGCATCATGGACAGTAGTTATTGAACCTATTTTAGCAGGATTTCAGGAAAAATATCCAGAAATAATTGTAGAGTTATTTTTTGAAGAAGATCTTGTTGATATGGTAAAAGGAGGCTTTGATGCTGGTATAAGACCTTCTGAAATGACTGCTGCTGACATGACAGCAATTCGAGTTTCTAACCCTTTCCGTTTTATGGTTGCTGGTTCACCTAATTATCTCAAAAAAAAAGGAATTCCTAAACACCCTAAAGATTTATTTAATCATAATTGTATTCATTACAAATTTAATTCGGGAAATATTTATAAAAAATGGGAATTTGAGGAAAATGGGCATGATTTTAGTGTAGAAACTAAAAGTAATTTAATTGTTAATGACTCTTTAATTATAATTAATATGGCTCTTAAAGATATGGGACTTATATATCTTACAGAAGGGATGTTAAAAAATTATGTAGAAAAAGAAGAATTAAAATTTGTTTTGGAAGATTTTGCTTCACGTTCTAATGGTTATTATCTTTATTATCCAAATATTTCACAAGTATCACCTAAACTAAGAGTTTTTATTGATTATATTAAATCTCATTTTCATAATATCAAATAATATAAAATTAGTAACTACAAAAAAAATAAATTATAATAGATTCACATATTATAAAATTTTAGGAATTTATATGATAAAAAAAAATTCATTTTATTTATCTATCTTAGCAACATTAACTATTTATTCTAATTCTTATGCAAGTGATTTTACTCCGCCTGTTTCACCTCAAAAACCTGTAGTAGAAACTCTTCACGGGGTTACTTTAACCGATAGTTATAAATGGCTTGAAGATAAAGAAAATCTTGAAGTAAAAGAATGGACAAAAAAACAACATGAAACTACTTTAAAATATTTAAATGAAAAAGAGCCAGAAATAAAAGGTTTGAAAGATGAAATAAGAACTTTGATTGATCGTGATAGAGAAAGTCCTTTAAAATTAATTGGAAAACATCAATTTTTCACCAAAAAGAAAAAAGGTGAATCTCAATACAAACTTTATACGATTTTAAATAAAAAAGAAGTTGTACTTTTTGATCCGACAAAAATAGATACTTCTGGAAAAACAGCTATAACAGATATTCAATATACTTTTTCTGGAGATAAAGTAGCTGTTGGAATTCAATTAAAAGGTGATGAAATAAATACTTACTATATTTTAAATACTACTACAGGTAAAGAAATTAGCCCCCCTATAAATAATTTAAGAGGTTTTAGTTGGACAAAAGATGAAAAAAATGCCTATATTACTGTAGGAAGCAGAGAAATGTTAGAAAAGCAAATACCTTTAAAAACTTATTTGCATGATACTACAAAAAATACCGCTGATACTTTTTTAATAGAGCCAAAAGATGCAAAAAACTATGCAAGTTTTTCAGATTCTCAACATAGTAATGTAACATTTATAACAGAAGGTGATTTTTATTCTAATTCTATTAAAATTAAAAAAACTGCGAGTAATGATAAAGAAAAGCTTATTTATAAAAATCAAGGTTTTTCAGCTTATCCAAATGCTATTGGAAATAAAATATATATTCAAACTAACCATAAAGCACCAAATTTTAAATTAATGTTAGCTGATTTAAAAAATCCAGATTTTAAAAACTGGAAAACTCTATATACAGAAAAAAATACTGTTTTAGAGAATTTTGAAGTTACGGAAAAAAATCTGTTAATTGTAGATAAAAAAGATTTATTAAATAGATTATTTATTTATACATTAGATGGAAAACTTATAAAAGAAGTAAAATTACCAGAAATAGGAAGTATTTCAACATTAAAATATGATAGAGAAAATAAAAAACTTTTTGTGGGGATAAATAGTTTTACTAGTACTTATAAACTATATACATTGGATACTAAGAATTTTAATAATTGGAATCTTTTTTATCAAGTAAAAGAACCAATAGATACAAAGGATATAACGGCAAAAATAGAATTTATTCCTTCAAAAGATGGAACGAAAGTACCTGTTTTTATTATTCATAAAAAAGGATTAAAATTAGATGGAAATAATCCTACTTTATTATATGGTTATGGAGGTTTTAACTCTGGAATTACTCCAAGCTATGTAGGATATTATGCTAGTTTTATAAATAGGGGTGGTGTTTATGTAAATGCAGGAATTAGAGGTGGTGATGAATATGGAGAAAAATGGCACCATGATGGAATGTTATTCAAAAAACAAAATACTTTTGATGATTTTATTTCTATAGCAGAGTATTTACAAAAAAAGAAATATACCAATTCCAAAAAACTAGCTATTATGGGAGGAAGTAATGGAGGATTATTGATTGGAGCAGCTTTAACACAAAGACCTGATTTATTTAGAGCAGCCGTTTGTAGTGTACCTTTGTTAGATATGATTCATTTTCATAAATTTCTTATTGCTCGTTATTGGATTCCTGAGTATGGTAACCCAGAAAAAGAAGATGATTTTAGAAATATTTTAACTTATTCTCCTTATCATCACATAAGACAAGGAATAAATTTACCTATAACATTATTTCAAGCAGGTGAAAATGATACTAGAGTAGCTTCGTTACATCCTAAAAAATTTGTAGCCGCATTACAAAATAATATAGGTCAAGTTTCTCCGATGATGTTATATGTTGATTTTGAAAGTGGTCATGGTTCTGGAAAATCTACAGAAAAAATTATAGAAGATCAAAATTTTATTTGGCGTTTTATCATGAATGAATTAGGGATGGAATAAAATTACCAAAAAAGACTGCTAAAGCAGTCTTTTTTAATTTTTATTAAATTTACAAAAATTAGATAATTAGAATATAAAAAATATAATAATATTTATTTTAACAAAGTAATTTCATAGGCATCTTTTAAGTCTTTTATTTCAAAACCTTTTTCATGAATTAGATCTCTCAATCTATCAGATTCTTTAAAATCTTTATTTTTTCTAACTAATAAACGCTCTTCTGCTATATCAATAACTTCTTGAGGAATATCTATTTTTTCATCTAAATCAGAAAAATCTAATAAATTCAAACTAAAAACAGTATCATATTTCTCTATTAATTCTATTTTATTTTTATTTCCTAATTCTTTAGAATTAATCATATCCCATAAAATACCAATTGATTTTGGAACATTCAGATCATCTAATAATGAATTAAAAATAGCATTATCAAATTCTTTTTGTTTTTCTTCACCAAAAGAATCATCCTTTTGAGATATATTTTTAACAGATTTTTTTAGACTAAAATAAGAATTTTCAGCTGATTTTAATATATCTAATGAAAAAGTTAAAAAATTCCTATAATGGGAAGTCAAAGTTAAATATCTATAAACTATAGGTGAATAACCTTCATCTATAAGATTTTCTAAAATAATAAAATTACCTTCGGATTTCCCCATTCTTTGGTTTTTTTCGAGAACTAAAAAAGCACCATGAAGCCAATAGTTGACAAATTTTTCTCCTGAAGAACATTCAGATTGAGCAATTTCATTTGTATGGTGAACTTGAATATGATCTGTTCCACCTGTATGAATATCTATATGTTGACCTAGTTCTGCAAAAACCATTGCACTACATTCTATATGCCAACCAGGGAAACCAATACCCCAAGGGCTTTCCCATTCCATTTGTCTTTTTTTGTCAGAAGGGCTTAATTTCCACAATGCAAAATCTGTTTTATTCTTTTTTTCTTTAAATTCAACTCTTTGACCTTCATTTAAACCTTCAATATCTAATTTTGCCATTTTTCCATACTCATCAAATTTTGAAGTATCAAAATAAACACCATCTGAAGTAAGATAAGCATAACCTTTTTCTTCTAAGGTTTTAACCATATCAATTTGTTCTTTTATATATTCTGTAGCGTAAGTAAATTTGCTAGGAAAAGTAATATTTAAAGCGGTTATATCTTTTTTAAAAGCTTCAGCATAAAATTTTGAAAGTTCCCAAGCATTAGTACCTTTTTCGGCAGCCGCTTTTTCAACTTTATCTTCACCAAAATCTTCGTCAGTTGTATTATGACCAACATCTGTAAAATTCATAATTTGTTTTACATTATAACCAGCCATTTTTAAGACTTTTTTTAAAATATCAGGAAAAATATAAGATCTCAAATTTCCAATATGTGCATAGTTATATACTGTTGGTCCGCAAGTATAGAGAGTTACAACATTTGGATCGATTGGAATAAAAGTTTCTTTTGTTCTGGTTAAAGTATTGTATAATTTAAGTTCTGGTTTTTCCATAAAAAGTATTTGTTATAATAATGTTATAAAAATAATATCATTTTTTTGCCTTAGTTTTATATTTATTTTTATTAATAATAGCGAAAAG
>JBBTGK010000303.1:0-5369 GCA_038060635.1 Cyanobacteriota bacterium
CTTTTTTCTAAAGAGATTCCATGAGGTAAAGCAACATCAACTACAACGCCTCCTTCATCCCATGCGGGTAAAAAAGTATAAGGTATTTTTTTATATAAATAAAAAGTACTTACTATAAAAACAAGAGATAAAGGAATTGATATAAAAGAAATTTTAAATAATTTTTTCAATATTTTAGCTGAAAAATCACTAATATGATCAAAAAAATCCTTTTTATGTTTTGTATTAATTTCAGGTAATGCAATATAGGCAATAATTGGTGTAAAAAATATAGCTAAAAATTGAGAAATTATATAAGAACTAATAATAACAAAAGCTAATTGTTTAAAAAATACACCTATAACAACAGAAACTAGAAGTAATGGAATAAAAATCAAAGTAGATATTATTGTTGCTACTGTCATTATTGGTATAATTTCTTTTGAACCATCAACTACACCTTTTAATCTATCACCTGTTTTTTTATAATGTTTTTCTATACTTTCAATAACTATTATAATATGATCAACCAAACCTCCTACAGATGCAGCCATACCTCCAAGAGTAAAAATATTAAAATCAAACTTAAATAATTTAAGTCCAATTGCTGTTATCATAAAAACAGTTGGAACACTTAAAAGTAAAAATAGAGAAAGTTTAACTTTTCTAAGAAAAACAAAAACTATCAAAGTTGTTATTATTGTTCCAAGAATTACTGCATCTATAACACCTTGTATAGATTTATTTATAAAATCACTCTCATCATAGTATTTTTTTATAACCATATCATTTTTTATTAATTCTTTATTTAATTCGTTTATTTTCTCTTCAACATCTTTTGCAACATCAAGAGTATTTGCACTAGGTTGTCTTAATATATTAAATACAACTGAAAAATCATTACCACTTCCAGCCGATATTTTTGTAGAAGGGGATTTATCTTTTATAATAGTAGCTATTTCACCTAATAAGACATATTTATTTCCAACTGGTATTTTTAACTCTAATAATTTATTAGTGTCATCAGGTTTTTGATAAAGTGAAATAACATATTGTTTTTGATAATCTTTTATTAAACCCAAAAAATTTATATTATCTTGATCTTTTATTATTCTATTAATAGTATTAATATCTATTGAATAACTTTTAATTTTTTCTGGATTCAAAACAATTTTATATTCTTCCCATTCTGGTGCAATTATTTCTACATCAAAAATCCCTTTTGTAGAAAGTAAAAAAGGTTTTATTTTATAAAATAACTCATTAGTCAAATCAGTTCTTTTTTTATTATTAGAACCTATTGCATAGATACTAACAGGGTATCGACTAGGCGTTGCTTGAACTATGGTAATTTTAGAATCAGCAGGAATTTCATTTTTTAATTCTGCCATTCTTGCTTGAACAAGTTGATATGCAAGATATGGATCTGTATCCCAATCAAAATAAAGATTAATCTCTATAGATCCTACAGATGTTGCTGAAACAACTTTTTCTATACCTTGAATTGATTTAAGTTTTTCTTCAGAATTTTTAGTAATCTGAAATAACATTTGTTTTACAGGAGTATAACCATTTTCTATTACAACTTGAATACGAGGAAAAAAGACATTAGGAAAAACACTTTTTGGTATAGTTGTTGAATATTTATAGCCAATAAAAGAAAGAACTAAAATTATTAAGAAAATAGCTAATTTGTGTTTTATTAGCTTTATATAAAAAGAATTATTCATTTAGTTAATACCTTTGTTCCATCAGCTAAAATATCTGCATTTTTAATTACTATATTATCTTTATTAGTTATTCCTTTAGAAATAATTACTTTATTTTCAAAGTCCTTCTGAATATCTACTGCTTTAGCAACAGATTTACCATCTTTAACAGCAAAAACAGAGGTTTTACCATCTATTAAAACTATGGCAGATTTTGGAATTGATAAACCTGAAATACTTTTGGTAGGAATTTTTATTTTTACATCAAGATTTAAAGGAAGGGTTTCAGATGGTTTTATTATTACTTTTATCATATTAAAAGAAGCAATTGGCGAAACATTATATATACTTCCTGATATTGCCTTTTCAGAAGTATCTGATAAAATTTCAACTTTTTGATTTGTTGATAAATTTTTGATTTGTTCAGAAGGTATTAATGACTCTATATATTCATCTTTTTCTGAAATAAGTGAAGCAACATTTTGTCCATAATTTAGAAAAGAGCCTTCAGAGACAATTTCAGATACATATCCATTAAAATTAGATTTTATTGTATAATTAGTTTTTCTGGTAGATATTTTATTAATATTTAGATTTATATCTTCATTTTCTAATTTTTTTGTGTTTATCTCATTTATTATATTATCTAAATCATTTTTGGCTACTATTCCTATTTTAAACATTTCTTGATAGCTTTTTAATTTAGTTTCAAAATTTGATATAATATTGTTATTAATAGCTAATTTACTTTTTAACCCACCTTCTTCATTATTTGCTTCTTGATTATCTAATATTGCAATAGTCTCCCCTTTTTTAATATTATCTCCTATTGAAAAATAAACTTTTTTTATTTTTCCATCGGCCAAAGATGTAATAGAGACATTCTTTTTTGAATAAACTTTACCTTGAGTTTCAATAAAAATATTACTAGATTCTATTTTAGGGGTAATTGTTTCAACTTTTATTAAAGATTCTATCTTCTTTTCCTCATCATCTTCATGATCATCTTTTTTTTCCTCATGTTTATCATCTTCTTTTTCAGAATCATCTTTTTTATGTTCTTTATTCTCTACTTCTTTTTTTTCTTTTTTCTCTTCAGAGGTACAAGATGTTATTACATTTAAAAATAAACTAATTACTATGCAAAAAATAAAGTTATTTTTTTTGATTTTTTTTACCATTTAATATATATCTCCTTTTGAAAGATGATAAAGTGTTTCCGAATTTTTTTGTAAATCAGAAATTGTATTTATATAATTTTCTTGTGCTAATAAATTTTCTTTGTATGAAACTATTAATGTATTTAAATCAATAAATTTTTTCTGATAACCAATAAAAAGCTTGTTTAAATTATTTTCAGAAATATTTATTATTTTTTTTAAATTTATAAGTTGTTTTTTTAGATTTTGAATATCAAGTATTTTTTGTGATATATCATTATATAATTCTTTTTTTATTCTTAAAGTATCATTTTTATTAAATTCTATCTCTGAATTAAGAGAATCTATTCTAGCTTTTTTTCCTACATCTAAAATATTAAAATTTAAAATAGCTGAAAAAGTCATATTAAGATTATTTCTAAAATTTCTATCTAAAAAACTAAAACCACTATTTAAATTATATATATTTGAAAGATTTAATTCTGGTAACCAATTTCTATTTTCTATTTCAATATCAGTTTCTATTTGTTTATTTAAAATGTCATTTATTTTAAACTCGGGTGAATTTATCAAAATAGTATTTAAATCTAAATCTAAATTTTCGATATATTTTAAATCATCTATTTTTCCAAGATTTTCTATGTCTGAGTAATTTATTAATATAGTAAATGCTTTTTTTATTTGTAAATTATCATTTTCAATTACATTTTCTTGTTTATATTTTTCAATATACCACCTATCAATTTCATTTGCAGGAAAAATACCACCTTTTATACCACTTTCAACAATAAAAATATTTTTATTAATCCACTCTAGTGTTTTTTTATGTATTTCAAGTATTTTTTTTTCTTTTAATATATTAAAATATTCATCGGCTAATTTTAAAAAGATGGATTTTTTTTCGATATTAATTAATTTTATATTTTTTTCAATTTCTAAATTTATTTTTTCAATTTTGGGTTTTGTTTTATTAAAAATATCTAAGTTATTATTAACAGTAATAAAATCTTCAATAAAATATGAATTAATAGAATTACCAAGGTTTTTTCTAGCTTCCCCTTTAAGATTAATAAATCTAGTTATATTTATTGCATCAATATCAAAAGATAATGACTTATTTTTTAATTTATAAGATTTAAAAGATGGATACTTTGATATAGTTGAATTATACAAATCCATTAAACTATTAGCATAAGCAATTTTTTGCAGAAAAATTACAAAAATAAAAACAAATAAAAACCTTTTCATAAAAACAAATAACCCTTTTAAATTATGATTAAATTTATATAATAAAAAAGCATTATACGATTACGAACATTAGAGTAAGATTAGAAAAATACGTTAGTTTTTACTTGGTAAAAATATTTTAAAAGTAGTTGAAGTGCCTAATATACTTTCTACTTCTATTTTTCCATTATAATTTTCTATTATTTTATTTGCTATACTAAGACCTAAGCCACTGCCTTCTATGTTTGTTACATCATTAGATCTATAAAATCTTTGAAAAATTTTACTTATTTCATTTTTATTTATTCCAATTCCAGAATCTTCAAATATTATTACTATGTAATTATTTTCTTCGATTAAATGTATATCTATAGAACCATTTTGTTTATTATATTTAATACAGTTCTCTAAAACTATTAATAATAATTCAATTATCTTGTTTTTATCACCTTTTATATTTAAAATATCTGTTTCTTTAAAAGTAATAGTTATATTTTTTTCTTTTATATTATATTCTGAAATCTCTAAAATAGAATTGATACATTCATTTATAGATATATTTTCATCTTTATTAAAAGATATTTCTTCCGAATCTAAATATGCTAAGGATAATATATCAGATATAAGTTTTGATAGTTTTTCTGAATAATGTTTAATTATTTCTATAGATTCAATATATTCTTTTTTTTCTCTATTTTTTTGTAAAATTATTTCACAATGACTTTTTATAACACTTATTGGTGTTTTTAGCTTATGTGAAGCATCAGATATAATATTTTTTTCTGTTTCAAACGCATTATTAATTCTTTCTAGCATTTTATTAAAAGAATTTATGATACTTGCTAATTCTTTGCTGTTTGAGTCATTATTGATATTTATATTTAGGTTTTTATGAGTTATATTATTTATTTTTTCTGAAAGATTTTCTAAAGGTTTTAATGATAAATTTATTATTATGAAAGTGATAATTGAATAAATTATAGTAAAAAGTATAAAAATAAAAATTATGAAATAATTAAATGTATTTATTACAATTTTTTTAGATGAAAAGTTTTGAGCTACATAAAGTTTTATTTTTGTATTATGAAAATAGATTTTTTTTTCAAAAACAATTAATTCTTCATTGTCTAAACCAGATGAAAAATAAACTTTTTCATTACCATTATTTATTATAATTTTATTTTTTCTAAATTCAAAATTTTTGTCTATTAATGATGGGGAATATATAGTTTTTTTATCTTTAATTATAATTTTATAATAAAAACATGATCTAGGTTCTATATCTTCTTAAGAT
>JBBTGK010000304.1:0-5463 GCA_038060635.1 Cyanobacteriota bacterium
AAAATATATCAAGTACTCCAGCTCCCTTATCAGGATCATTATAAGTAATTTGTTTTATATTTCTAAACATAATACCATCAAGAGTTCCTGCTGTTGCAGCATCATTATATTCAGAATAATGCCAATCTGTATCTACCATACTAGAAGCATTTACTTCCGCTTCAAGTTTATCTTTTAATGCAATAGCTGCGTCAAGTGTTCTTGATTGTTGTCCATAGTCATTGTAAGTATCATGTGCCAAACCAATACTCATCATTTGAGCTCTTTTAAAACCTTCATATTCAGCTAAAATCATTGGCTCAGAATTTGCATTTTCAGCAGATATCTGTATATTACCTCCATGTGCACCCAAACTTTGACCATTATAACTATTTATTTCATGAAAACCTTCAACTTGTTTTGCTGTAAAGTTTTTAGCAAGTTTTCCAGAACCTGCAAGAAGTAATTTTTCATTTTTCTCAGAGTCGCTACCATCAGGTTGAACATCTACACGAGTCATTATTTTTCTTCCTAATGCATCAAGTTGAACAGGATCTGTATCAGAAAAAACATGATCTGCTGAAGCATCAATTCCACCAGAACGAAGTAACTGTGTTGCAACCAAATTTAACTTATCAATTGAAGCTGCTGATTGCCCCGTTTCATCATCAAGATTATTACTATCAGCATCAACAAACTCATAAGGATTATCTAGTACACTAGTTGAATTTTTTCTTGTATGACCTAGAGCTAAAACTTTTCCATAAGAATCTGGATTTGTATTTAATTCAACAGTTTGAAGTGTTACTTGATAATGATTTACAAAAGCTGCTGTTGCCTCATGTGTATCACTTCTATTTATTCTACCATCTCTATCACGATCATAAGCTCCAATACCATCATGTTGATATTCCCATACTATTCTATCGTTTATACCAGTGATTCCGCCTTCTTCTGAACCATAAATCTTAACTTTATTTTCAGGTTGATTATCAAGTGAAGGCGGTTGTTCCCAACCTGTCCAAGGATCTGCTGGTTTATTTCCACCACCATTTGCCGCAACTCCTGGATTACCTTTAACTATATCTGCAAAACTATTAAAATTTTCATCAAAATTAGAAAAAGAAGCTTCATTATCAACCGTTCTTCTTACAATTAATCTATTATCAATATATTTAGACTCATTATCAGCACCTTCTCCAACAATTGCATCACTATTAATAAAATCATCATCAGTTCCACCAGATGCCATATTAGCAAGAACATTTCTCTCTGTAGTATATCCATCTTCTGGATTACTTGTAGCCCATTTTATTCTAGAACCATATTTTGGATAATTTCCATCTGAAACATTTCCATTAGAATCTAATGCACCTATACTATAATCTTCATCATTATGTAAATCACCAGATGTTGTATTTTGGCTATCTCTACCATCAATTATTTTTCTTGAAAATAAAGTAGCTTGTTCATCTCCTACATTACGAGTTCCAGCTTCTTCTGTAGTTGTACTATAAGAAGTTGCATAAGAGTATTTTAATTCTCTAGGGGCAAAATTATACAAATAGTTTACTGTTGACCAAAAACCACCTGTTTTGACCTCTGTACTACCCTCTGATATTTTTTCTCCAGGTTTATTTGAAGGATTATCACTTTTACTAATAATTGAAAAAATAGATGGCTCAAGTGCTTTAGGAGGAACTTCCTCTGATCTAAAAGTTACTTTCATTGTATTCGAGATTTGCATAGCTGCTCCAGAATTATAAAGCTTTCTCATTTCATAAACTTTTTGTTCAGTTGTTTTTACTCCAGCATCATTAACTTTATATGTTTCTCCCTGCATATAATAACTAGGAATTCCATCTAGATCAGTTCCCGAGCCAACATTTTGATCAAATTGTCCTTTTCCATCAGCTGCATTTAAAGCTGTAATATCACCATAATATTGTAATCCTTTAAAAGCTTGGTTAACATCACCACTAACACCTGTTTGAGTTCCTGGTAACATTCTTCCATAAACATCTGTAGTTGCTGATATTTCATTTGTTGAACCATTTTCTCTTATTTGTTGAGAAGTTGATTGTTGAACAAGATTATTATAAGCACCTTGCAATTTTTGCTTTAAAGAATTTAATCTATTTTGCATTAAAGCCTGATATTTTATGATGTACGCATTTTCCCATTGCTCATCAAAAGAAGCTCTCATGATTGAAATAGTTTCTAGTGCATTTGGAGAAAAGGCTCCGCCTTTTAACACAGCTGAATCTGATTTAGCTGGTGTCGAAGCACTTATAGCCTTAAAAGAACTATTGAATACATTAACATTAGAAAAAGTCATATTATTATCCCCTACTATTTACTACTAGATCTTTTTTTACTTGCAAAATAATTATTTAGATAAACGCTTGCTTTACCTCTTGTTTTTTGAAGAGTTATTGAATTATATGGATCAAACATAACATTATTTGATACAGAATCATAACTTTCTCTACTATCAGTTTGAACTTTATCTATACCAGCTCCACCAAAAGGATCATACCTAATTTCTATTGAAGAACTAATACCTCCACCTGAAGGATGATATGATTGTCCTGATACAAAAATATTTTTCATGAAACCCATATTAAATACATCTTTATACTCTTTAAATAAAGACAGATTTTGTCCATCTGCTCTTAAATGCATGTGCTCATATAAAGTTTTATTTAATTCATTCATTGTTCCGTCAGATGCACCACCAAATTGTTGATCATCTGCATTATAAGCAATAATATTCTTTGTATTTTCAAGTGTAGCACCTGTTTTTCTTAGTGCTGGAGCAGCTGTTACTCCTTGATTATATGCAACAACATTCCCCAAATCATCTTTTATTGTATCCCATCTTATTTTGTTTACCCTGTCAATATCATCGTAATTCATTAGAACTGAGTCATGTTTATTTTTTTCAATATCAGCCATTTTTATAAAACCACCAATAAAAGGATTTAAAGCTTGTGCTCCTTGAAGATCTAGGGCTTTTCCTGAAGCTTTAGTTGTAAACTTTAAAGAATATTCATTTTTTCTATCATATCTATAACTTCCGCCAGCAGACGTGTAAATATTTGTATTGAATGATTCAAAACTAGGAGCTTCACCACCATCATATCTTCTTCCGTAAGCTCTAGTATCTGCACCTATATATCTTTGTGCAGACGCAAATGTTTGCCTATCCGTAGATGAACCTGTAACTGTATCTGCTCCTACTGCAGAAGCTCCAGCTAAACCTGTATCAGTAATCATATTAGCTTTAAGGGCGGCTGCATCAAATGTATTAAATCCATTTTCCAAATCAGTAAAAACAACTTTTCTTGAGCCAACATAAACTTCATTTATATCACCTAGTTGAGTATCAGTCCATAGACCAGCTGCACCACTTCTACCAGCTAAGGCTCTCGGCCCTATACCATAAGGTGTTTCAAAATCACCTGCAGGTGGATTTGGGTCAAAATCTGATATTGACATTTGCTCAATAGGATTTCCACTACCATCTTTTGATGTAAATCTCATTGTTGCTGCATAACCTTCCATTATATTTGGTGGTACATCACCTTTAAAAAGATCCGCTAATCCTGAGCCTGTCATACTAAGAATCGAACCAATCATAGATGTAGGGGGTTCTGGATAATTAAAATCAGAATCACCTTCAAATGGTTTATGATCAGATTCTAGGTAATCATAAGCTTCGGATTTAAATTCAGATTTTTTAACTTGTCCTCCTATTAATGCTCCAACCATAGGAGTATTTATAAGAACCCCTTTTGTTGGATCTACAGGTATTTCTAAAGGAAAACCACCTGTAAATACATTAATAGCAGCTGCTGGATTTGCAATTGCAAGCTCAACAACGTTATTCATTTTATTTTTAGTATTTTGATCTTTGAAAAAAAGATTATTCCATAAGTTTATTTTATCTTTTTCAAGTACTAGATCTTTTGCCGCAGATAAAGCTTTTTCTACAGCACCAGCATTAGAGGAGCCTCCAATCATTTGTAATAATGTTTGAAGTGTATTTAAAAACATAGTTCCAACACTACTTAATGATCTTAAAAAATCAGTATCAACTAGTTCTTCATTTTGTTGTGTTCCTACCCAATAATTTGATTCCATATTTTGCATAGAAAATTGACTTAAGAACGATTGAGTAGCAAAAAAAGCACCAGTATCTGTTTCTCTTGTTTCAGGCGTTTGAACACCATGTTTCATTTCAAACATTCTTTCACCTTCATTGGCTTTATTTAATGTTTCTGTATAAGCATCAGAAGCAAGTGCAGGGCTAATTCCTAAACCAATAGGTGATGGAAGAGATGCAATACCACTAGTTCCTCCAGAACCATCCCCTTTTATTAAGGATGAAACCATTTTACCTATTGGTATTTCAACACCCATCATAGTTATATTTACATTTCTCAAACCTTCCACAAAACCAAGATTACTAAAATGATTTTCTCCTTTTGACGCGTAAGTATCAAAAACAGTACCGCTTGAAGCTGAGTAAGCTTGAGTTTGCATTGTTTCAACCATCAAAGTTTTTATTTTAGCGAAAAAATCAACAATTGTTTCTGTTACAACATCTCTTGTTACTTGAGTTTTACCACCAACCCATAACGTTATATTTATTGGAGGTGGAATTGGGATTGGTATATTTAGGGCAAAAGAACCCAAACCAATTGTTCCATATTTTAATAAACCTTCACTAATTGCAGAAGCATGTCCCAAATTTAAATCTGGTCCAATTCCCATTGCCATATATGTACTATCGCTTATTAAACCAGCCAAACCATTTGATCCTGCCATTGTATAAGATGCACCTGCTTTATTTACAGATTTTTCAGTATTAACCAATGGAAGTATAGGTGATGCTGTTGGTACAACACCATATTGAATACCTATTATAGCAGCCGCATCGGCAGAGTTATATTTTCCCCAATAACCATTTCCTTTTATAATATCGTCATATTGTCTTCCTACAAAAGATTTTGTAATATCATTTAAAGCACCTTGTAAATCTGCAACAACAGTAGGATCTTTTAATAAAGTGTCTCTTACATCATTTGGTAATCCTTCAAATAAATCTGTTATGTTTGGATCGTTTCCTCCACCAAATGCTGGTACAGCATCTCTTATATTACTTTTATTACCTGCAATTGTACCACCTTCTGTAGATTTAGCATTTCCTATAGATTGGTCATAAAGATCATCTGCACCACCTCCGGAATAAGTATATGAGCCACCTGGTGCTGCTGGTCCTGGATTTGGTGGCCCTCCTAACGTATCAGGAGTACCAGGAATTATTGTTGAGCCTAATGTTGGATCAGGAGGTGAATTTGATACTTTTATACCTACAACAACACCTGTCAAAGCCCCTCTTATTACAGAATAAAGCCCTGTTCCTGACATCCACCCCTGTATGGTTGGAAGAGCTCCAGAAACTGGAACAACAACTTC
>JBBTGK010000305.1:0-5087 GCA_038060635.1 Cyanobacteriota bacterium
GTAACATATCCATATAGGCAAGATTAGCACCTTGGGTTTTATTATAATTTACATTTACTTCCCATAAGGCTTTTTGACTTAAATCATTTTTATCTAAGCATTTATTTATAACATCAGCAGATATTTTAGCTCCTAGCATACCAGTAAAAATACCTGTACCTTCAATAGGGTTTGTCATACAAGCATTATCCCCACAAACAGTAAAACCATTTCCAACCATATTATATAAATTTTGTCTAACAGGTAAAGAGCCTTCGTAATGTTTACTCATTGGATCATCTATTTTAAAATGTTCTGCAATAAAATCATCAAGGGTTTTCTTTATATTTATTTCTTTATTTATAGATCCATAACCTATTTCTGTTGGGGTTTTCCAAATATAACCTTCATTTACAGCTAAATAACTAGTAAGGTAAGTAGTTTTTTCTGGTTTATCAAAAACATAAACATAACCAGTTGCAATATCTTTTGGTTTTATATCTTTTTCTATTTTAAAAGAATCTGGAATTTGAGAAACAAATTTTCTATTAAAACCAGATGCATCTATTACTATTTTTCCAGAAATAACTTCTCCTGTCGATGAAGTAACACCTGTAACATATTCATTTTCAATATTTAATGAACTTATAGTTGTTGAATGTCTAATTACAACACCTTGTTCTTCTGCAATATTTATTAATCTTTGGGTAAATAAACTTCTATTTACAGAAATACCACTATAAGAAGTAGTTTTATGTGTTTTTCCTGTACAACTATAAACATTAAATGTATCTATAAAAGCTAAAAGCTCCTCACCTGTTGATCTTTTTATTCCTAATGAGTTAAAAATATCTAATTTTATTACTCCCGCACCAATCATGAAACCTATTTTATCTTTTTCTTCTTTATCTATTAAAGCAACTTTTTTTCCAAATTTAGATAATTGTATTGCTAATGTTAATCCAGATGGACCAGCACCAATAATTACTGCATCAAAAATCATTATGTATTCTCCTAATTTATAAACAACTATATTTTATCATAATTATAGTTCTTGAACATGCTTCAAGAGTTTAGTTAGCTCTATTAATAGAAAAGAAAAAATAATTAGAAAGGATTAAGTTTTATATAATAGCTTTTTTTCTTAAAGTACCTTTTAGCAGTGCTTTTTTTATTTAATAAAATAAGAAAATTAGTATCTAATTTAAAAATACCATATACTTTTATTTAAATATATTTAAAATAAAATAAAAAATGACCTCTTTTAATTTATTAAGTGAAAAAATTCAGCGATTAATATCGAATGATTTAAAGTGGAATAAACTAACTGATATTCAAGAAATATCAATTCCTCATATTCTTGATGGTAAAAATGCTATTATTTTAGCTCAAACTGCTGGTGGAAAAACAGAATCAGTTTTTTTCCCTGCTTTAAGTATAATTGATAAAGAAAAAATAGCAGGAATATCTATTTTATATATTTCGCCAATAAAAGCCCTATTAAATAATCAAGAAGGAAGATTAAAAAAAATCTCAAATTCTATATATCAAGATGCTTTTAATTGGCATGGAGATATAAGTAAAAGTAAAAAAGATAAATTTTATAAAAATCCAACTTCAGTTTTAATGATAACCCCAGAATCTTTAGAAGTTATTTTACTAAGCCAATCTTATGATAAAGATTATCTATTTTTTAATTTAAGATTCATTATAATAGATGAAATTCACTCTTTTGCTGAGGGTGATAGAGGCTCTCATTTAATTTCTGTAATAGAACGATTACAAACCTATTCTAAATATGATATACAAAGATTAGGTCTTTCTGCGACTGTTGGAAATCCTGAAACAATAGGTAAATGGTTAAAAGGTGGAAGTAAAAGAAAGGGAGTTGTTTTGAATCCTGAAATAAAATCTAAAAATAGAATATTTAATGTTAGCTATTATTTATCTGATGAATATTTAAAAGAAAATGTTTATCAGAATTTCTTTCATAAAAAAATACTTTTTTTTGTAAATGGAAGAAAAGAAGCAGAAAAAATACATTCGCTTTTAAAACCTTCTATGGAAAATATTTTTGTTCATCATTCTTCTATGGATAAAAGCTTTAGAAATAAAGCAGAAGAATCTTTTAAAATAAGATCTGAACCTTCTTGTATTGTTTGTACAAGTACAATGGAATTAGGTATAGATATTGGAGATTTAGACTCAGTTTTACAATTAAACGAACCTAAAAGTGTCTCTTCTTTTTTACAAAGAATAGGGCGAACTGGAAGAAGAGAAGGTAAAAATCCAGAAATGAGTTTTTATATTTCAAATACTGAAAGTTTTGTTAAAACTCTTGCTGTTAGAGAACTATCAAAAAAAAATAAAGTTGAATCGGTTATTGTTTCTCAAAGAGCGTATCATATTTATTTGCATCAAATAATTGCATTACTTATTGAAGATTTTAGAAAAGAAAAAGAAGTTCTTTTTAATATTTTAGCTCAAGTGTATTGTTTTAGTGGAATAAGCTTTCTTAAATATGAAAAATTGTTAGAACATCTAAAAAATAATAATATTATTGAAATAAATGATAGAAATATCATAAGTATAGGCGTTAAAGGAGAAAAAACTTTTTTTTCTCGTAATTATCAAACTATGTATTCTGTTTTTCAAACTTTAGAAGAGTTTACGGTTAAATTTAATAATAAAGATATAGGAACACTTCAATCATGGTTTATTTTTACTTCAGGAAATAAATTAGATTTTTATTTATCTGGGCAATCATGGAGTGTTTTTGAAATTGATGAAAAAAATAAGATTTTATATGTAGAAAAAACAAATAAAGCCGATTTACCAAATTGGTCTGGACAAACCTCACTAGTTTCTTTTGATATGTGCCAAGAATATCTAAGTATTTTATCGGGTGAAAAAGAGATTTTAGATTTAGAGGAAAAAGAAAAAAATATTTTAGATTCAATAATTAAAGAAGAAAAAAATAGAGAAGATTATCAAAAAGCGAATGAAATAATAATAACAAAAAAAGATGGAAAAATACGAATAATAACTTTTTGTGGAAATAGAGTTAATTATACAATAGCTCTAATGTTAAAACATTTTTTAGGTTTTGAGAATTTTAGTATAACTGAATTTCAAATTTCTTTTATTATAAAAAAGGAAGTAAGTGATATATTAGAATTAATTAATAAAATAAAGAAAAATGGTAATTTTTATTTTTCAGAAGAAAATATTCAAAGATATTCTAAATATTTTCCTGAAATAGAATATTCAAAATTCCAATCTTTTATATTAGATGATCTATCAAAAGAATATTTAAGTGATGTTTTACTTGATATAAAAAAAGCTAGAGAAGTTATAGAAAGTTTTTTTATCAAAACAAAAAACTAATATCTTTTTAATTAATAATACTTAATGATTAGATTTTTATCTTTATCATTGCAAAAATAAATATAAATATTATAATATTAATGGTTAATTTTGTATTTTTAAGGAGTGTAAATTGAGTTATTCTTACGAACATCTTGAAGAGTTAAATCTTGAGGCTAAAGGAAAAGTATTAAAAAGAGAAAATGAAGATACATTAAAAGAGTTTTATCTTAAGCATTTATCAGATAGTAAAGAAATAAAAGCTGTAACAGTTGTTTTTACAGATCTTGAAGGCAGATTTCACATGCTTGATTATGATAAAAAATTCTTAGTTAAATCTTATGATAATCTTACATTTGATGGTTCTTCAGTAAGAGGATTTAGTATGGTAAGAGAATCTGATCTTAAATTAGATATAGATTGGGGTTCTTTTAGATGGTTACCAGCAGAGATTTTTGGAACTGGTAAAGTTCTTGTTTTTGGTTTAATAAAAGCTACCAATGGAACAATATATGAATCTGATATAAGAGGAAAACTTAGACAATTTACTCAAGATCTTGCTAAAAAAGGAATGGTTGCAAATGTTGCTGTAGAAATTGAAGGATTTCTTTTTAAAGGTATAAACGCAGAACAAAATTATAGTGCTTCTAATAAATTTGAATTTGTATCAAGTGGTGGATATTATAACTCTTTACCTCAAGATCCATTAAGAATGTTTATTGATAAATTTGCAGCAGCTCAAAGAGCATTAGGTTTTGAAAATGAAAAAGATCACCCTGAAGTTGCTCCATCTCAATTTGAATTAAATTATTCTTACTCTGATGCTTTAATATCAGCAGATCAAGTTCAAATGTATAAACTTATGGCAAGACAAATAGCTGCTTCTATGGGAATGACAGCATCTTTTTTACCAAAACCAGTTGCTGATATAAATGGAAACGGTATGCACACAAATATGTCAATATCTCAAAATGGTAAAAACTTATTTTATGATGCAAAAGGTCAAGATGGTTTATCTGATTATGGTTGGAGTTTTGCTGATAGAATATTAAATAATGGAAATGATCTTTGTTTAATATTAAATCCTAGTGTAAATTCATATAGAAGATTAGATCCTGCTTATGAAGCTCCTAATCAAATAAAAGCATCTGCAATTGATAGAACTTCAATGGTTAGAATACCATTTGCAAATGAAAAATCATCTCGTATTGAAGTAAGAAGTGTAGGCCCTGATGCAAATCCATATTTAGTATTCTATTCGCTTTTCAAAACAGGACTTGAAGGACCAGTTACAGAAACACTTGATAGTGAAACAAGAAGAACCAGAACCAAATTTTTACCAGATAATATTTATGATGGAATAAGACATTTTAAAGGTAGTGCTTATATGTCAGAAATGTTAGGTGAAGTAAATCATGCTAAATTTGTTGATTTAAAACAAACTGTTGCTGAAAGATGTCCTAAACTATTAGGTTCTTTAGTTAAAGATCAAGAAATTTTATTCCATCATGAAGTAACAAATCAATATTTATGGAGTAAATTTTAATTAATTTAATTATCTAGTATTATTAATTATATAAAATATATTAGAGCATCACAAAAGGTTGTCTGGATAGGAACTAAAGCACGATCCTTACAACCTTTTGTTGATCCCTTTTGATTTTTTTAGTGGTAGCGAATATCATGTAGGGATAGTGCTTTAGTGCGACAAGAGGCTGTATAAGTAATTGTTACACATTAGA
>JBBTGK010000306.1:0-3538 GCA_038060635.1 Cyanobacteriota bacterium
GTTTCAGATTTTTGAATATAAAAAAATGAATTAAATGATAATAAAATAAAAATAATAAAACAAATAAAATCATCTAAAACAAAAGTAAAATCTAATATTATTATTTTAGATTCTATTAAATAAATAATTTGAAGTAATGATACAACAAAATATGATATATAAAAATAAAAAAATATTGTTTTTAAAACTGATTTAACTATTTTATATGTCATATTATTTAGGTTTATATATATTAAATATTTTATAAAAAAATAAAAATTTTGAAAATTTTCTATTTTAATATATTTTTTGACTTTCAATATTACTTATAAATTTGAATTAATTCCAATTCACCTGATGGAAATTGTTCGTGTTTTTTATTTTTTATATCACTAGGATAATCTTTTGCTTTAAAAGCTATACCACTCCAAGAATCAATTATTATAGCATTCTTACCCCATGTTGACATTTTACTTTCATCTGCACCTACATCTCTATTTATTACAACAAAAGCATGACCACTATTAATTTTCATTCCAAATATTTCTTTTATTAATACCAATTTATTATTACTAAAAAATATTTTATCTGGTTCAGAATTATGTGATTTAAATTCTTTTAAATCTTTTATACTTATATCATTATTTTCATTTTTATCTAATTTAAAAAAAGAATTTAAAGTAGATTTTGAAAAACTATTATTTCCTATATTTCCAGACATTTTTTTAATATGAATTACAATCTATTTAGATATTATAATTCATATTAAAAAAATTACAATAATTAAATTTATTTTGCTCATAACTCTTTATTAATCAACTTTTTTAAAATTTAAATATATAAAAAATAACTCTAAAAAATAAAAAGCACAACCATTTTTCATTTTTTAAAAACTTTTTACATTTTTGATATAAAGATATAAAGATAAATGATGATACCTTCTTTATATATTTTTATACAGAGTGAAATCTGTGCCTAAATAAAAAGAAAAAAAATTTTTCACAGAAAGAAAACTTTATGTTAAAATGAACTTCATAAATAAATGTTTTCCAAATATTCTTTTAAAAGGGAAGGTATTTCAAATATGTCAATGCTCATAAAAAACGGACGTATTGTAACTGCTGTGGATGATTATCAAGCAGATATCTTTATAGAAAACGACACTATTACTGTCATTGGTAAAAATCTTGAGATGAATGCCGATACTGTTATAGACGCAACAGACAGATTAGTAATTCCTGGAGGAATAGATCCTCATACACACATGGATATGCCCTTTGGTGGAACAACTTCAGCCGATAATTTTGAAACTGGTACAAGAGCTGCGGCACATGGTGGAACAACAACAATAATAGATTTTGCTATTCAAAGTAAAGGTAGCTCAACTATGGAAGCTTTGGATGTTTGGCATGAAAAAGCACAAGGTAAAACAGCTATAGATTATGGTTTCCACATGATCATTACAGATATGCAAGATGAAAGAATTTATGAAATGTCTAAACTTGCAAATGAAGGAATAACATCTTATAAACTTTTTATGGCTTATCCTGGAGTACTTTATTCTGATGATGCTACTATTTTTAGAGCAATGAGAAAAGCTGGTGAAGATGGTACAATAGTTTGTATGCACGCAGAAAATGGAATTGTAATTGATGAAATTGTAAAAAGTGCTATAAAAGCTGGTAAATTTGAACCTAAATGGCATTCTTTAACAAGACCAACAAGAATGGAAGCAGAAGGCGTTCATAGAGCAATTTCTATTGCTGAAGTTGCAGATGTTCCTGTTTATATTGTTCACCTTTCTTCTTCTGATGCTCTTGATCAAGTTATGTTAGCTCGTAATAGAGGAATAAATGCTTTTGCTGAAACTTGTCCTCAATATCTATTTTTAGACTATTCTTATTATGAAAAAGAAGGTTTTGAAGGTGCAAAATATGTTATGACACCAGCTTTAAGAGAAAAATGGAATCAAGATAAACTTTGGAGAGGTCTTAAATTTGGAGATTTACATGCAATTTCTACAGATCATTGCCCTTTCTGTTTTAAAGATCAAAAAGAATTAGGTAGAGATGATTTTTCTAAAATACCTAATGGAGCACCAGGTGTTGAAAATAGAATGAGTTTAATTTATAACGGTGGTGTTGTTGGAAAAAGAATAACCGTTAATAAATTTGTAGAACTTACTTCAACCGCAGCAGCAAAGCTTTTTGGTTTATTTCCAAGAAAAGGAACAATTGCAGTAGGAAGTGATGCTGATATCGTTATTTTTGATCCAAATAGAAAAGAAACTATTAGTGTTAATAGCCATATAACTCATCACATGAATGTTGATTTTAATACTTATGAAGGTTTTGAAGTTCAAGGTGTTTCAGAAACCGTTATTTCAAGAGGTAAAGTCGTAATTGATAAATTCAAATATGTTGGTAAAAAAGGGGATGGTAAATTCCTTAAACGTGGTTTTTATTCTGGCTTAAAATAACTCACTGATTAATAAATCTCTGTCAATACAAACAGGGATTTTCTAAATTTTTTTTTTATTAGACACTACTTAAAAAGGGTTTGATGAATCAAACCCCTTCTTAAATATATTATTTTAGGATTTAGAATTAATTAATATCCTTTTTTGTGAAGTGATGAACAGTTTAGACAGATTGAAATACAAGGTTTTTGCAAGGATTTGATGAATCAAATCCTTTATATAAGTTCAGTAAGTTATTTAATTTCTGAGCCTTAACTACATTTTTTTTAAGAAATAAAATATGATAATAGAACATGAAGATGGAAGAGTAGAACTTGAATCATTAGATGAGATAAAAGGTTCTTACTTATATAACGAAGATTTAGCTCCAGTAAAAGTATCAGAAAGAGATTGGGGTACATATAATTATGCGGCCTTATGGATTTCTATGGCTCATTGTATTCCTACTTATATGTTAGCATCAGGGCTAATTGGTGCAGGAATGACTTGGGGGCAAGCTCTTTTTACTATTTTACTTGGAAATATTATTGTTCTTATTCCTATTTTACTTAATTCTCACCCTGGAACAAAATATGGAATTCCTTTTCCTGTTTTTGCTCGTGCAGCTTATGGAACATCTGGTTCTAATTTACCAGCACTTATGAGAGCAATTGTTGCTTGTGGTTGGTTTGGAATTAATGCTTGGATTGGCGGAAGAGCTTTACATATATTTTTCACAAGTCTATACTCTTCTTGGCCAATGATGTTGGGTGATAAAATTGGTGGATATTTACCAACTGAATGGGTTTCTTTTTTACTATTCTGGGGATTGAATATAGTTGTTATTTTTAAAGGTATGGATCTTTTAAGAAAAGTAGAAAATTGGGCAGCTCCATTTGTTTTAGTAATGACTGGTATTTTAGTTTGGTGGGCAATAGATCAAGCGAATGGTTTAGGTCCTATTATGTCAACACCAGGTAAATTTAACACTTTAAGTGAATTTTTACCAGTTTTTATCCCCTCTCTTACTGCAATGATTGGTTTTTGGGCTACACTTTCACTTAACATGCCTGATTTTACTAGATATGGGAAAAGGCAAAA
>JBBTGK010000306.1:3548-8321 GCA_038060635.1 Cyanobacteriota bacterium
AAACTATTGGGCAAGTAGTAGCACTTCCAACAACTATGACTGTTTTTTCTGCAATGGGAATTTTAATAACTAGTGCTAGTGCAATAATTTATGGTCAACCTATTTGGGATCCAGTTGATTTAGTTGGTAAATTTACAGATCCTTTTATTGTAGCCATATCTATGTTTACAATTGTAGTAGCAACCCTTTCAGTTAATATTGCGGCAAATGTTGTTTCTCCTGCAAATGATTTTGCAAATGCTTTCCCTAAATATATTTCATTTAGAGCAGGTGGTTTAATAACTGGAATAATAGGAATTTTAATGTGTCCTTGGGCTTTGATGTCAGACCCTAATGGATATATTTTTAAATGGTTATTAGGTTACTCTGGTGGACTTGGTGCAATAGCTGGTGTTTTGATAGCAGATTATTGGTGCATAAAAAAAACAAAATTAGAACTTCAAGATCTTTACCTTCCAGAAGGTGTTTATAAAGGTTGGAATATGAGAGCCGTTACAGCAACATTGTTAGGATGTTTTTTAGCTTGGATTGGAGTAGTTTATGAACCTTTAAAATTTATTTTTGATTATGCTTGGTTTGTTGGTTTTGGTGTTGCGTTTATAGTTTACTATTTTCTTGAAAAAAATCATGTTAGTAATATAAAATAAATAAAGGTTACAATGAGTACTAAAGAAATAAACTCTAGTCATGATAAAGAAAACAATGGGTCTCAACCCATTGTTATTATCAGAACTAAAATTTCTCAGGAACTTCTTTATAATCTTCAGGAACTTCATTTAACTCACTTTCATCAATAATTTCGATGAAATTAGAGGTTCTTTTTGCCAATCTATCAACAGGGAAATGTTTTTCCATTTCTTCTTCAATTCTACCTTCTTGGAAAGCTTTTACTATTTCTGGATCTGATAATACTTTTTGATTAAAGCTTTCAACAACTCTGTCGAGTAAAATTAAAGCTCTTTGTATATATCCTGTATCTATAAGCATTTGTGCAAATGGATCTAATTGAGTAAGTATTACTAATGCTCTTAGACACATTTCTCTATTAAACCATAATTCAGGATTATTATCATCATAATTAGACACAATTATTTTAGATAATGCTTTTTCTACATGAGACAAATTATCTAAAGCATATTCTGGATCTAAGTCTTCAAGACCATCAAAATCCATAGTTACAAAGTATTTATTTACAAACTCATTAAGATCTTTAGAAATAACTCTAATTTTAGACATGAAAAACCATCCCAAAAATATAACCTTAAGTATTATAATAAAAAATACCTTTTTATACAATTTAAATTTTTTAAATAATAAAAAATAATTCTAGTTTTTGAATTATATTTAAATAAATTTCTTTTTAGCGTTTTTTAAAATATCTTATTAAATTTCTTTTTTAGATTTTTTAATTAAATTATTATTCTATTTAAATTAATTTTTTTATGAACAAATTCCATTTTTTTCTATTTTACCAAATTTATAACCAATTTTTTTTAATTTATTAATTATTCTATCAAGTGCATCAGAAATAAATACTCTTTGTTGATTTTCAAATGTTCCAAAACCATCATGAAGTACGAGTATATTTATTCCAGATTTTAATTCTTTCATCACATAACTATAGGTTACATCTTCATTAAAAAGCATTGAATCATTTATAAATATATTTACTCCTACAATTTTCATATTTGTTTCATTACATGCTTTTTCAATATTTTCATTAACTAAAGCATTAGGAGGACGAAAAAGATTTGGATTTTTACCTGTAATAGATTTTACTATTTTATTTGTTTTTAAAATATTTTCTTTAATTAAATCATTACTTTTAGTAAATAAAAAATTATCATGATCATAGCTATGATTTCCTATAGAATAACCTCTTTTACTTATTTCTTTTAATAATTCAGGTTCTCTTTCGGCATTTTTTCCAATAATAAAAAAAGTTGCAGGTACTTGATATTTATCTAAAACATTTAGCACATTTTTTGTAGCAATTCCATTTGGTCCATCATCAAATGTTAAACAGATTGTATTTTCACCTTTTCTTCCATCTTCCCAAAGAATTTTAATAAATGAACAACTAGACAAGAAAATCATAGATAAAATTAAAATAATTTTTTTGCTTTTCATAAAATTTAAATATCTACAAAAGAAAATTTTTAATATCAATAATAAAATTATTATCTGATTGAGTTTTTATATTACTAAAAGCCCAATTTCTCGTAAAAATATCATGAAAGTCTTTTATATAATCTAATTCTGTTTTACTTTCATTTCTTTCAAAAAATTTTTTTATAAAAACTTCAAGATCATCTGTTTTTTGAAATATAAATTTAATATCTTCAAAATTGTAATAATTACCATTTATCCAAAAAATAAGAGGTAAAAACTCTTCTTGAAACATATTATTAAAAAGCAAGTTAAACTCTAAAGTATTTTTGTTTTTTATAAAAGCAAGACATTTTTTTAATTTAAGATAAAAAGAATCATAAATACGTTTTAATTCAATATTTTTTTCTTCATCAAAACTCATTTTAGTTATTTTTACTTGATATGGATTATAAATAACTAATGTATCATAAGAAAGTTTATTATATATTTTACTAAAAGGCATTAATTTTAAAATTAAGGTTTTTTCCTCAATAGAAAAAGAAATAAAATCATTATTATATTTATCATTAGAAAAAGAAATAAAATCTGAATTAAATAATTTTTTTAGTTTTTCAATATTTTCTTTGCTTTTAAACGACTCAATATTTTGTTCTTGAATATATAATGATAAAGATAAATCTAGTTTTTTATTGTAAGAATAAATAGAACTAAGCTTATTTTCAGTAATAACTTCTATTCTTCTATCTTTTATTAGATTATTAATTACATTTCCATAAAAAATATCTTCATTTTCTGCTTCTTTTTCAGCTGATTTATTTTTTGAATTAATTTCTTTTATAATATAGTCTAAAAAATGTTCATCTAATATATCTGAAAAAAGCTCATTTTCATTAACCTCTTGTTTTTTTTCATCATTCCATATTTTAACAAGTTTAGAATAAATTTTTCTCTCTCTATTATGTTGTTTAAGAACTGTTATTAGCTCATCTCTATCATTTGTTCCTTCTATCATTTTATGTTTGCAGGTTTTTTTTATAAAATCAGAATGTTCTTCTATCCAAGAAATAACCCCTTTTTCTAATGAAAATGGCCAAACTCTACAAACAATAGGCTTAAATTCATGTATAGAACACATATTTCTATCATCTAAAAAAACACATTCATTTTTACCTTTTTTCTTTTTTAAGGCAAGTTCTCTTTTTCCATAAGTAGAAATAAAACTTTCATCTTCTGGTTCTTTAGGATTTGCTTGAACATAAGAAACAAAATCTTTGGTAGTTAAATCTGGACGATTTTCTATAATTCGTTCTAAATCAATATGAGTTATATTTATATTAAAATATTTACAACAGCTACCACAACTTTGACATGCAAAATCTAATACATTCTCTTTTTTAGAAAACATTTTACTTTAAAACTCTAGTTTTTATTTCTATGTCTAAATCTTCTGGAGACATATTATGAGAATGAATTTTTATTTTTACTTGAGTATTATTTTCTATTTTTACCAATGAAGATTCAAAAAATAGTTTATTATATGTATTTGCAAAAACTTTTATTTTATACTCTTCAAGGTTCAAAAATTTTTCAGAATCAAAATCTACTCTAAATAATGAACTTATATATTTTGGAAAAACAGTGGCATTAAAAACTTCTTCATTATTTTTTTCTAAAATTATTTTTATATTGCTTAATTTTAAATTTTCAGCTTTTGTATTGAAACCTTCGAAATCTTCTCTTATTAAAAATCCTGAAAAATCTATATTAAATCTAAGGTTTGATATTCCTTTAGATGATGGTGAGAAAGTTAGACTATCATTTGTTGGTAATAAAGATGTTATTCCCTTAGAACTTGGCGAAAATGCAAGAACTCCTTTAGATGATGGGGCAAAATTTGTAACCCCTTTAGAATCTGGTGAAAATTCATATACACCTTTAGAACCTGGTGAAAATTCATATACCCCTTTAGAGGTTGGCGAAAATTCATTTATTCCTTTGGATACAGGTGAAAAAGAAACAACTCCTTTAGAACCTGGTGAAAATTCTAAGGCGAAGTTATCGTCTTGAATAAAATTATTTACTTGAACCGAAGGCGGGAGACTAGGAACAACACTTGCAATAATAGGCGGTAATGTAGTGTTACTACTTGGTATTGAGGTAGGTGGTGAAATTTGAGTTTCGCCCCATCTAAAACAACTTGATAAAGTACCAAGTGTTATTACTGTAAGTATTATAAGCCTTTTATTCACTCAAGTTTCCTTCCAATAAATTTAGCATATCTACATTTCTTAGTTCCCAAAGAACTTTTAACTCTTTATCTTTTTCATAAGTTATAAATTCTTTTACTTTTTCGTTTTCATATTGGTAAGCAATATTCAACTCTTGAAGAGCAAAATCAAGAAATTCTTCTTTATTTTCTGATTCATATCTCATAACAAAATAACCTGTTTTTAGGAAAAAAGTTATCCAATTTTGTTCTAAGATATTTATAGTATTTATAAAAAATAGAGCTTTATCAAATTCTTTAATTTTACAATGAGCATAAGCATGAAAATAAACAGCTTCTTTTAAAGCTTTATCTAACAACTCACCTTTTTCAGAATTAGAGATTACTCTTGAATAAAAATCAATAGCTTGTTCAAAAAATTCTTTTATAACATT
>JBBTGK010000307.1:0-8568 GCA_038060635.1 Cyanobacteriota bacterium
TAAATGTTTCTACAACCATTTTTACTTGTTCACTATTTGAAGATTGTTCTTTAAGAGATATTACGACATCTGAAACAATAGTATTCATTTCTTCTATAGCTCTCATTACTTCTTCATTATTTTTTGTTTGTAATTGAAAATTCTTATTTACATTATCAGTTGTATTTTTAAGATTGTTTATTTCCATTTTTGTTCTATTAGCTTTTTTCATTTGTGAATCGGATGAATCTTTTATATCTTTTAGTGATTGTGTAATTAGATCTACGTTGCTTATAATTTCATAAAAAGAAACACCTGTTTTATCTGTAAGTTCTTTTCCCTTTCTAATATCTAAGGAAGAATTTTTCATTGATTCTACCGCAACATTCATAATTTCTCGGTTGTTTATTATACTAGTTTGTATTTCTTTTGTTGCTATTTGAGTTTTTTCAGCTAATTTTCTTATTTCTGATGCTACTACCGAAAATCCTTTACCGTGTTCTCCTGCACGAGCTGCTTCTATAGCTGCATTAAGAGCTAAAAGATTTGTTTGATCTGCAATATCACTTATTATTTCAATTACTTCTTCTATTTTTTCAGAACTTTTATCTAATTCGTTTATTTTTTCAGAAGAAACATTTATCATATCAACAATATTTTCTATACCCATTATATTTTCTGATACGATGTCTCTACCAGATTTTGCTGATGTATTAGCTGTATCAGAAAGTGTATATATATTATTTATTTTATCTGAAGTTTCTGAAAGAGATTCAGCTAAATTTTCTATAACATCAGATGTTTTGATTAAAGTTTCATTAATCTCTTCTACACCAGAAGAAATAAATCTAATTGAAGATGTTATTTGAGTTACATTATTAGATGTTTCTAAAACAACTTGACTCATTACCTCTGATTTTTCTACTATTTCATTAAGTGTTTGAACAACACTATCAATTGTTTGAGTCATTTGTTCTGATGCTGATACTTGTTCTTGTGTAGTAAGTTCAATTTCTTCAGATGTAGAATTTATTTCAAATAAAGCACTTGATACATTATTTATTAAACCATCTTGTTTTGAAATTTCTTCAAATGTTTTTATGGTTATATCATTAATGTTTGACGATTCTTTATGTACACTAATAGAAGATTTTTTTATTTGAGAGACTAATAAATCTAATTTTTCAAGAAAAACATTGAAATTATTAGAAAGAGTCCCTATTTCATCCTTTGAATTAACTTTAAGTCTTTTGGTTAAATTTCCTTCTCCTTTGGCAATATCTTCTACAATAAGATTTAGAAGATTTATTGGTCGTGAAACAAAAATGTTAATAAGATGGAAAAAACTAAAAACAGAAGCTACTAATAATAATAATCCACCAGTAAAAATAATAGTTCTTGAGTAATTTAGAGTTTTATTTACATCATCTAATGAAAAAACTATTTTTATATAACCAACTTTTGTACCTTTATTAGATATTATTTGAGATGTCAAAATTAAATAATCATCAGTAATAGAAACTTTTTCTTCTTCTAGTATTTTATCATTAGACAAAACATATTTATTGTTAGAATTATTGTAATCTACAAAAAGTTTTTGATCTTTATCATATATACCAATAAAATATAAATCTTTTTCTTTTTTTACAGCGGATAATATTTCTTTCCCTGCATCCTTATCCAAAAACTCCATAGAAGATGAAATATTAGATGATAAAATATGACCAATACTAACACTTTTTTCTGTCATAAATTTTAGAAATACATTTTTTTGTATTCTAGGGATAAAAATTAATGCAAATACAGTCAAAGAAAATATTATTCCAAAAACTATGGAAGATATTTTAGTTTTTATATTAAAGGTTATTTGTTTCATATATTGCTCTCAAAAAAAATTTATTTTGTTCCACAAGACGTACCACAAGAAGTTCCACAACTTTTTTTTTCTTTTTTATCATCAAATAATACCTTATTTTTTATTTCAAAAACAGATAGTGACGCTAAATTTCTTTTAAGTTTATGAATTTTACATTCTATACAACTTTCACCAATATACAAACAATTAGAACATATCTCTTCTATAGAATTTTGTGCTAAGGAAAGTTTATTTTTTTCAAATTTTAGTTCAGGTATATCGATTGTATTAAGAGAAAGTTTTTTTAAATTAAAATCATCTAAAGATTCATTTATAAGACATGTATTACAAAACTCATTTAGACCAATGCAAGAAAAGCAAAAATCATTCAGAGTATTTTCAACTAATTTAATATTATCATTTATATAGGTTTCTAGCATTTTATACTCTTAAAAATATTACATTTGAGAAGTATATTTTATCATAGTTCTCAAATATTAATAATATTATTTACTTTCTTTTAAGAAGTTTCTAAGAACTGTTTGTAAAATACCACCATTTCTATAGTAATCTACTTCTACTGGGGTATCTATTCTACATAAAGCTTGAAATTTAAGTTCTGTTCCATCAAGTCTCTTAGCTGTAACATCAACTAATTGTCTTGGTTTTAAAGAATCATCAATATCAAAATCAAAAACTTCATCACCAGTTAAACCTAATGAATCTGCTGTATCACCTGCTTTATATTGAAGAGGTAAAACACCCATTCCAACTAAATTTGCTCTATGTATTCTTTCAAAAGATTCAGAAATAACACATTTTACACCTAAAAGATAAGTTCCCTTTGCTGCCCAATCTCTTGAAGAACCAGTGCCATATTCTTTTCCTGCTAAAATTACTAATGGTGTTCCAGATTCTTTATATTTTACAGAAGCATCATAAATAAATTCAACTTCACCTGTTGGATGATATTTTGTGTAACCGCCCTCTGTATTTGGTGCAAGTTGATTTTTTAATCTTACGTTTGCAAAAGTTCCTCTGGTCATTATTCTATCGTTACCTCTTCTTGAACCATAAGAATTAAAATCTTTTTGTTCAATTTCATTAGAAAGTAGGTATTTCCCACCAGGAGTATCTTTTTTAATGTTTCCTGCTGGTGATATATGATCTGTAGTAATAGAATCACCTAGTTTTGCTAAAACTCTAGCTCCATTTATTGATTTTATTGGAGATGAATTTTCTGGTAAATCTACAAAAAATGGAGGTTCTTGAATATAAGTTGATTTATCATTCCATTCAAAAAGTTCTCCTCCAGAAAGAGGTATTTTATTCCATTCTTCATTAGATTCACCTACATTAGAGTATTCTTTTTCAAAAAATTCTCTTAAAAATGAATTACTAATACAATCAGTAACTTCTTTTTGAGTTGGCCATATATCTTTTAAATAAACATCATTTCCATCTTTTCCTTTTCCAAGAGGTTGAGTATCAAGATTAATATCAACAGTTCCTGCGATTGCATAAGCAACAACTAATGGCGGCGAAGCAAGATAATTTGCTTTTACACTTGGATGAACTCTACCTTCAAAATTTCTATTTCCTGATAAAACTCCAGCAACGATTAATTCGCCTTCTCTTATAGCAGATTCAACTTCATCAGAAAGAGGTCCAGAGTTTCCTATACAAGTTGTACAACCATATCCTACTGTTTGAAATCCTAATTGATCAAGGTATGTTGAAAGTCCTGCATGTTCTAAATAGTCTGTAACAACTCTAGAACCTGGAGCTAAAGAAGTTTTTACAAATTCTTTAGTTTTTAATCCTTTTTCTACCGCTTTTTTTGCTAATAAACCAGCACCAAGCATTACACTTGGGTTAGATGTATTAGTACAACTTGTTATCGCTGCAATAACAACATCCCCATGTTTAAGTTCATTACCTTTGTATTTACCAGTTCTTGTAGTTGATTCTCCACTTAAATTAAAACCTTTAGGATCTATTAAAGCACTTTCAAAAACTTCTTTCATGGTTGATAAAGTAACTCTATCTTGTGGTCTTTTAGGGCCTGCCAAAGAAGGTTCTACAGTCGATAAATCTAAAGTTAGGGTATCTGTAAAAATAGGATCAGGTGTATCATCTGTTCTAAATAAACCTTGAGCTTTAGAGTAAACTTCTAATGTTTTTACTAATTCTTCTGGTCTATTGGTATTTCTTAAAAAGCTTAAACTTTCTGAGTCTATTGGGAAAAAGCCCATAGTAGCACCATATTCTGGAGCCATATTAGCAATTGTAGCTCTATCAGCTAATGTTATATTACTTAAGCCAGAACCATAAAATTCTACAAATTTACCAACAACACTTTTTTTACGAAGCATTTGAACAATTGTAAGGGTTAAATCTGTTGCAGTTACACCCTCTTTTAATTTTCCTGTTAATTTAAATCCAATTACTTCAGGAATAAGCATATAAATTGGTTGCCCTAACATAACAGCTTCAGCTTCTATACCGCCAACGCCCCAACCTACAATTCCTATACCATTTATCATGGTTGTATGAGAATCGGTTCCAACTAAAGAATCTGGATAAAAAACTTGTTTATCTTCTTCTGGTCTATCCCAAACACCTTTTGCAAGATATTCTAAGTTTATTTGATGAACAATTCCTCTTGATGGAGGTACTGCTCTAAAATTGGTAAGTTGTTGTTGTCCCCATCTCAAAAATTCATATCTTTCTCTATTTCTTTCAAATTCTATTTTTGAATTATATTCAAAAGCATCTGCTGAACCTGCTTTATCAACCATTACAGAGTGATCAATAACTAAATCAACAGGAACAATCGGATTTATTTTACTAGGATTTCCACCCATTCTTTTCATAGCAGATCTCATTGCTGCTAAATCAACAACTACAGGAACTCCTGTAAAATCTTGTAATATCACTCTGGCAGGTTTAAATGGAATTTCATCTTCACCAGGATTTTTTGGATCATAATTAGCTAATTTTTTTACGTCTTCTTTTGTAACAATATAATCATCACATTCACGTAAAACAGATTCAAGCAAAATTTTTATAGAAAAAGGTAATTTTTCTATATTTGAAAAACCTTGTTCTTGTAATTTAGAAAGACTATACATATAAGCGGGTCCATATCCGCTTTCAAAAGTTACTCTAGTTTTTAAGACATCTTTAACCATAGCAAACTCCTTTGTTTTCAAACTTTTAATAGCTTATACATTATATATCAAGAGTAATATGATAAGGGTAAAAACTTAACAGGATTAAACAGTATTTATTTTTTTAATAAAATAAAAGTCAAAGTTATGGTTAATGAATTTGTAATTATAGAAATTATCCACTTCGTAGTGTTTTAAAAATATTTCTAAATAAAGAAAATTATGTAATTCATGATATTAGGTGTTGTTTTATTTAGGCAAAAAAAAGTAAGGGACGAGAGCGGGGTCTATCGATTTAGTTGTCTCTTTTGTTTAATCTATAAATATAAGTATATCCAAAAGTGAAACCAAACTGCCTAGTTTTTATTATTAAGTTTTATTAATTTAAAGTTATCTATTTTTCTCTATTTATAAAATTATGAAATTAAGATAGAATTATTTTTGATATTCAAATAAAAATGGATATATTGAATTTATTTTAATTATATTTCTAAAAAATAAAATGATAGAAAATAAAAAAAGCAACAGTATGATAAGGGTTATCTCTTATCCAAATGTTTTCACTCCTGAAGAATGCAATAAAATTACTTCATTAAAAGGACTTAATCTACAAGAATCATCTGTTTATATACAGAATAAGGTACAAGGTTTAGCTCCATCTTCATATCCAAATGCAAAAGATATTACACCAACTAAAGAAACTCAATGGATAGAAAAAAGAATTGAACATATTCTTGAAACAGTAAATAATAGTTATTTTAAATTTGATATAAGGTGTATGAGCGGTTTAAGAATAAATAAATATGAAAAAGGGAGTTATTTTGATTGGCATGTTGATATGTCAAATATAAAAGATGGCTCATTAAGAAAATTAACTTTGCTTGTTATGCTTTCAAAAAGAGATTCTTATAAAGGTGGAGATCTGAGATGGTGGGGAGTTAATAATAATATAAATGATGAACAAGGTTCTGTAATAGTTTTTCCTTCTTATATGCTTCATTCAGTAACTCATTTACTAGAAGGATTGCGTTATTCTATTGTATGTATGGCTATGGGGCCATCTTTTGTTTAGAATAAAAAATAATTACATTTAATATAAAATAAAAAAGGGCATTTGATGCAAGAAACTAAGGAAGAAATTGAAATAATATCAAGAAAATTTACTGAATTAAAAAAAGAAGTTCATAGAACTATTGTTGGGCAAAAAGAACTTATAAATTCTTTGATTTTATCTATCTTATGTAATGGACATATTTTGATAGAAGGTTTTCCTGGATTAGCAAAAACTTCCGCTGTAAAATCTTTTTCTGATCTTTTGGGTACAAATTTTAAAAGAGTTCAATTCACTCCAGATCTTTTACCAAGTGATTTAACAGGTACTGTAATATATGATAAAAGTAAAAATGATTTTAGTGTAAAAAAAGGTCCGATTTTTACTAATTTTTTATTAACAGATGAAATAAATAGAGCTCCTGCAAAAGTTCAAGCTGCTTTATTAGAATCTATGCAAGAACGACAAGTTACTATTTATCATGAAACACATAAATTACCTGAAATTTTTGTAGTAATGGCAACACAAAATCCTATAGAACAAGAAGGCACATACCCCTTACCAGAAGCTCAACTTGATAGATTTATGCTAAAAATTAATGTATCTTATCCTTCAAAAAATGAAGAATTTGAAATAATATCTTTAAGTGAAAAAGATATAACTTTAAAAGATGCTTTTATTGATGAAGATGTAATTTTAAAATCTAGAAAACTTATTAAAAAAGTATATGCAGATGATAAAATAAAAAAATACATTATAGATATCGTTGATTCTACTAGAAATCCAAAAAACTATAATTTAGATCTAAATCATCTCATAAGTTATGGTGCATCACCAAGAGCTTCTATTTTTATGTTAATTTGTGCAAAGGCAAATGCTTTTTTGAATAACAGAGATTACGTAATACCTGAAGATATAAAAGAAATATCTAATAATATCCTTAATCATAGAATAACTCTGTCTTATGAAGCTATAGCAGAGAGAATTGAATCTTCTTCACTTATAAAAGAAATTTTATCTAAAATAAGTGTCCCATAATAAATTTTAAAATAATTTAACATTTTTGAAATATGTAATATTAGATGATATAATTTCATTTTGATTTTAATTTTAATTTTGGAGTTTTAATTGTGCTTTATAAAAAAGCCGTTAGTGTTTTATCAATATTATTATCTTTTTCATTAGTTTTTGAACAACTTTCATTTGCTGAAGAAGCGGTTAATCTTGAGCAATATAAAAAAACTGCCAATAAAAATCCTAAAAAAGAAGAAGAACAGTTAAAAAGAGTTAATCCAATTTCATCAGAAAAAAAAGAATCTTTAGAAGAAGAGAAAACTAAAGAAGTTATAAAAAAAGAAGTAAAAAAAGAAGTTAAAACTGATGATATTAAAGGTAAAAAACAAGAAGAAAAAACCAAGGAATATGAGGATACCGAAACAAGATCAAAAAATATTTATCCTTGGTTACCTTCAATGAATAACCTTTTTAAAGGTCAAGTTTTACAAAAAAATCAAGAAATAAAACCTTTTGGTTATGAAATTTTTAACCAAGATTCAAGTGTTTTTGCTCCCAATGAAAATCCTCCTGTTAGTGATAGTTATGTTATAGGATACGGAGATACATTACAAGTTAATTTATGGGGGGCTGTAAATACATCATTAGAACTTGTAGTTAATAGAGATGGTAAAATTACACTTCCAGAAGTTGGTACTTTTTCTGTGTCTGGAAAAACATTAGGTTCTTTAAGAGAACAAATTAAACAAAAAATGGGTGATGTTTTTAATAATGTTTCCGCTGATGTAACCATTTCAAAATTAAGAACTTTTAAAATTTATGTTATGGGTGAAGCTAAAAAGCCTGGTGCTTATGAAATAAATTCTGTAACCACTTTATTTAATGTTCTTTTTATGGCAGGAGGTCCTTCAGCTATAGGTAGTTTAAGAAATATTGATTTACTTAGAAATAATAAAGTTATAAAAAAAATTGATCTTTATAATTTTATTTTAAAAGGTGAAAAATCAGCTGATATTAAATTAGAAAATGGAGATACAATTAATTTTAATATAAAAAGTAAAACAGTTTTTGTTCAAGGTTTAGTTAATCGTCCAGCAATTTATGAAGTAAAAAATGAAAAAACATTGGATGAGGTTATGAATTTAGCTGGTGGTACAATTTCATCATCTTATTTAAAAAATGTTCAAATAAAAAGATTTCAAGATAATAAAGAACAAGTTATTATGAATATTGATTTAACTTTAAAAGATAAAACAAAAAAATTTATAATACAAGATCAAGATTCTGTAAATATATTTCCTATTTTACCAATAGACAAAAAAACTATATATTTATCTGGTCATGTTTATAGACCTGGTTCTTATGAATATAAAAATAATATGAAATTATCCGATGTTTTAAAATCTTATAACGAAATTATGCCAGAACCTTATACTCAATATGCACAAATAGTTAGATTACAACAGCCAGATTTAAGACAATTAACTATTATGTTA
>JBBTGK010000308.1:0-57424 GCA_038060635.1 Cyanobacteriota bacterium
CTCTTCATTTTCAGAAAGATTAGGTCTTTTAAAAGGTTGGTTGCTTTGTGCCATTTTTACAAAAAAATAAAATAAACATTACAATTCTAGCACATCAGCAATTAAAATTTTAAATTTAAATATAAAAAATAGAAAAAATCTATCTTGACTTATTTTTTTTTAGATATATTATTACAATGTATAACTATAAATTAATTTAATAATCTTTTTATTACTTTATAATTTTTACTGTTTGATAATATTTTTTGATTAAAGGAAATATTGATTATTATGTTTTATCTGGAATATGATTCTATCGAAAAAAATGAAAATTTAAACAATTCTAATTGGGTATTAGTTTACTCAACAGTTGATAGTATAAATAAAAATGTTTTAGATAATATAAAGAAAAAAGTCCCAAAGGCAGATGTATTTGGAACAACATCTTTTAATGGAGTTTTTACACCTAATGGATTTAAAACAGGATGTTTTTTATTAGCAGGAGAAAAAAATGATAATATTGAAACAACCTCTATTATAAAAGAATGTACTAAAGAAAACTCTTTTAAAGTTGCACAAGAAGCCGCATTAGAATTAAAAAACTCTGCAAATAGACTACCTGATGTTATTTTATTTCATCCTACTCCAGGTTTTGAAGAATCAATTTTAAACGGATTAGAAAGCATTTTTGATGCAAAAACACCTATTTATGGTGGTAGTGCAGCCGATAATGATTTATCTGGAAATTGGTTAATTTTTAAAAATCAACAAATAGTAAAAGAAGGATTTTTAATAGTCGGTTATTATGCACCTAAATTTTATTCCTCTTTTATAAGTGGTTATTTACCAACCAAAAATACAGGAATAGTAACTAAAGCAGAAGGAAGAACTATATATGAAGTTGATAATAAACCTTTTACAGATGTTTATCAAGAATGGACTAATGGTTTACTAAAAGATGAACTGAAAGAAAATGAAAATTCTGTTGTACTAGGAAAAACAAGTTTAAAGCCTCTTGGTAAAATGATTTCATCTTCTGGTAATTTACAGCAATATATTATTTCTCATCCTCATATAGTTTCACCAAAAGAAAAGTCTATTTCACTTTTTACAGATTTCAATGTAGGTGATGAAATAACACTTATGTTTGGTTCTGAAGGTGCATTATTAAAAAGAGTAGAACAAACCGTTTCAAGAGCAACTCATAAAAAAGATTTAGAACTAAAAGGCGGTATTCTTATTTATTGTGCAGGATGTGTTGGTGTTTTAGGTGATAAAGTTGATGAAGTAGTTGAATCTTTTAATATTAGTACAAAAAATATTCCTTTTCTTGGTGCTGCCACTTTTGGAGAGCAGGGATGTATTAAAACATCAAAAAATTTAAATCTACATGGAAACCTGATGTGTAATACAATTTTATTTTGATATATATGTTTTTTTTAACCTTTATTACCAATTGTTAATATTAGATTAAGTTGTATTTTTATATGTGATAGAATTAACTTTGTTTTATAAAATGTGGGTATTTTACTTATTCTCGTTTTATAAAATAAAGTTTATTTCTTTTGTTTTTTAAGGTTTTTTTAATTGTATGTGTGGTATAGGTGGAGTTCTTGATCTTGCCTTTCAGATGATTCCTAATTTAGGAATAAGTTTAGAAGCGATAAATAAGATACAAAAACATAGAGGTCCTGATGGTGAGGGCATTTGGAAACATAATAAAGATTTTTTAGGTTTTGCTCATCAAAGATTAACAATAATAGATCTTAGTACTGGACATCAACCTATGTTAGATACAAAAACATCTAATTGCATAACATACAATGGTGAAGTTTATAACTACATAGAATTAAGAAATGAATTAAAGTCAGATTTTGATTTTAGAACAACATCAGATACAGAAGTTGTACTTAATTCTTATACAAAATATGGATCTGAATGTGTAAAAAAGCTTAGAGGAATGTTCTCTTTTTCTATATGGGATGATAAGAATGATACCCTATTTTGTGCAAGAGATAGATTTGGAATAAAACCATTCTACTATACAATTTCAAATGGCAAATTCTATTTTTCGTCAGAAGCTAAATCTTTATTGCCTTTTATGGATAAAGTAGAAATAAATTTAGATGGATTTAAAGATTATCTTACTTTTCAATTTTATTTAGAAGGTAAAACTTTATTCAAAGATATACACGAATTACCGCCAGGACATACTTTAACAATAAAAAATGGAAATATAAAAATAGAAAGATATTGGCAAGTTTACTATGATCTAGATTTTGATCATACAGAAAAATATTTTCTCGAAAAAGTAAACGAATTATTAAGAGAATCTGTAGATTTACATCTTAGAAGCGATGTTCCTGTTGGAGCTTATTTAAGCGGAGGATTAGATTCTAGCATAATTGCGTCTGTTGCCTCTCAAAATAACTCTGAAAATTTCTTGGGTTTTACAGGTAAATTTTCATTAGGAGATGAATTTGATGAAAGTCATTATGCAAGAGAACTTGCAAAATTTAAAAACTTTGAATTACTTGAAGTTGACATAAAATCTCAAGATTTTGTTGATTCTATAAGAAAAGTTATTTATCATCTTGATAGCCCGGTTGCAGGACCAGGTTCCTTTCCACAATATATGGTTTCCAAACTTGTAAAAAACCATAGAAAAGTTGTTTTGGGTGGACAAGGCGGAGATGAAATTTTTGGTGGATATACAAGATATCTAGTTGCATATTTTGAGCAATGTATAAAATCAGCAATTGATGGTACAGCAAACTCAGGAAATTTTATAGTTACCTATGAATCTATTATTCCTAACCTTACTGCATTAAAAGGCTATAAGCCTATGTTAAAGCAATTTTGGAAAAATGGGCTTTTTGATGATATAGATAAAAGATATTTTAGTTTAGTTAATAGAGCACCAGAACTTGGAAATGAAATAAATTGGTCTGCATTAACAGATTATGAGCCTTATGAAAGCTTTAGAAAGATATTTAAGGCAAAAAACGTTCAAAAAGAATCTTATTTTGATAGCATGACTCATTTTGATTTTAAAACCCTTCTGCCAGCACTTTTACAAGTAGAAGATAGAGTTAGTATGGCTCATGGAGTTGAATCTCGTGTTCCATTTTTAGATCATCCCCTTATAGAACTTGCTGCTACAATTCCATCAAATATAAAATTTAAAGATGGGACAATGAAAAATGTGTTAAAAAATTCTATGAAAGAATTTTTACCAGATGTAATATTAAATCGTAAAAATAAAATGGGATTCCCTGTTCCTCTTAATGATTGGATTTCAGGGGAATTAAATGAATTTACTAGAGAAATTTTTTCAAGCCAAAAATCACTTGGAAGAGATCTTATAAATAATAAAATTATCTTAGAAAACCTTGAAAAAGAACCTAAATTTGGCAGAAAAATTTGGGGATTGTTATGTATAGAGCTTTGGCATCAAGAGTTTATTGATAAAGCTCATGAATTTAAAAAATTAGTTAGTTATTAATTAGAACTAAAAGGAGTTATGAACATGAAAGTTTTAATCACAGGAGGATCAGGTTTTATTGGTTCTCACTTAGCAGAAAAATTACTTGAAAGAGGCGATCAAGTATTAGTAATAGATAATTATCAAACAGGTAGAAAAGATAATTTAGTGCCACATGATAATTTAAAAATTGTAGAAGGAACAATTGCTGATACAAATTTAGTAAATTCTCTTTTTGCAGATTTTAAACCAGAGATTGTTGTTCATGCAGCAGCATCTTACAAAGATCCAGATAATTGGATTGAAGATGTTATGACAAATGAACTTGGTACAGTTAATATTGTTAGAGCAAGTAAAAATGTTGGTGTAAAAAGAGTAATCTATTTCCAAACATCTCTTTGTTATGGTTTAAAACCAATGGAACAACCAATAACATTGAATCATATAGTTAAACCAGAAGGAAGTAGTTATGCTATCAGTAAAACAGCTGGTGAATCGTATGTTCAACTTAGTGGTTTAGATTTTATATCTTTCAGATTAGCAAATGCTTATGGGCCAAGAAACTTAAGCGGACCATTACCTACTTTTTATCATAGATTATCAGAAGGAAAAGCTTGTTTTGCAATGAATACAAGAAGAGATTTCATCTATGTATCAGATTTAGTTGAAGTTGTTGTAAAAGCAGTTGATGGAAAAGGAACAAAAGGAGCATATCATATATCTACAGGTAGTGATTATTCTATAAAAGAGCTTTTTGATGCAACTACAAAAGCAATGGACATAAAAATGGAAAAAGAAGTAGAAGTAAGAGAAAGAGGAGAAGATGATGTTTTTACAATATTAATAGATCCATCTAAAACAAATCAAGATTTTGATTGGAAAGCTTCTACACCACTTGAAACAGGCGTTAAAAATGCAATTGAGTGGTATAAATCACATGGAATTACACAAACATTTACACATTTAAAAAATGTAGATGGAAAACACTAAAGAGGTAAAATAATATGGATGAATTTAAAAATCAACATATCCTTGTTGTTGGTGGAGCAGGTTTTGTAGGTTCTAATTTAGTAAAAACAATACTAAAAAGTGATCCATCTAAAGTTACAGTAGTTGATAATCTTTTATCTGCCGAAAAAACTAATTTACCAGATGATTCAAGAGTTAATTTTATTCATGGTTCTATTACTAATGATGAAGTTTTATCTCAATTATCTAGTGATTTAGATTATGTTTTTCATCTTTCTACTTATCATGGAAATCAAAGCTCTATACACGATCCAATTGCAGATCATGAAAACAACACTTATACAACTTTGAAACTTTATGAAAAAATAAAAGATTTCAAAAATATTAAGAAAGTTGTTTATTCTTCTGCTGGTTGTGTTGTTGCAGAAAAAACATTTGAAAAAGCTCATGCTACAACTGAAGAAACACCTGTTTCTTTATATTTAGATAGTCCATACCAAATATCAAAAATAATAGGTGAGTTTTATTCTAACTATTATATGAAGATGTATGGCTTACCTGTAGTAAAAGCAAGATTCCAAAATGTTTATGGACCTGGTGAAGTTCTTGGAGCTGGTGATTGGAGAGGAACTCCTGCTACCGTTTGGAGAAATGTAACCCCTACATTTGTTTATAAAGCGTTAAAACATCAACCTCTTACTGTTGAAAATGCAGGAATTGCTACTCGTGATTTTATTTATGTTGATGATATTGTTAGAGGTCTTATGCTTTGTGCTACAAAGGGTGAAAAAGGCAGTGTTTATAATCTTGCAAGTGGCGTTGAAACAAGTATTGCTGATTTAGCAACAAATATAAATGAAATTTCTGAGAACCCTACTCCAGTGAACTTTTTACCAAAAAGACATTGGGATAACTCAGGAAAAAGATTCGGAAGCACTGATAAAGCTAAAGAAGATTTAGATTTTATTACAAGAGTAGATATCAAAGAAGGTTTAACTAAAACAATTGAATGGACTAAAGCTAATTTAGAACATATTGATAAATGTATTAGTAAACATGATAAATATATGAATAAGTAATTATTATAAATATATTAATTATATCTTCGTCAGTCTGATTAAACCTAGACTGACATTTTTTTTGAATTAAAGAGAACAAATGACAGAAGAAAAGAAACCTAGTTTTTTAAAATCTACCTTAATATATGGAATAGGCGGAATGTTAAATAAATTTTTATCATTTTTTCTTTTACCATTATTTACAGCTTATCTAACACCTAAAGATTATGGAGTAACTGCAATTTTAGGAACAATGACATTTGTTCTTACCTCTATATTTACACTTGGTTTTGGAACATCAATTGGTTTATCTTTTTTTGATACAAAAAATGAATTTAGAAAAGAAGAATCTATACATACAGCATTGATAATTCTACTTTTAAGTGCTGGTCTTATGTTTTTATTTGGAAGTATATTTTCTATAAAATTTGCGGAACATTTTTTAAATGACAAAGAACATTATAATTTTGTTATTTTATCATTAATATCTAATTTTTTTAATATAATAATGACACCGTTAATTGTTTATTATCAATTTGAAAATAAAGCAAAAAAATATATTATCTTAACTAACTTAACATCTGTTTTAGCAATATTAACAAATGTTCTATTTGTTGTTTATTTTAAAAGAGGAGTTCAAGGTCTTTTAGAAGCGGGTGTTATTTCTAGTTTATTAACATTTCTAATTTTTTGTATTGATGTATTTAATAACTTAAAATTTAAGTTTAGTAAAAATGTTTCAAAAGTTTTGTTAAAGCAAGGCTTGCCAATGGTTCCATCTTTTGCAAGTTTATTTGTTATTCAACAGAGTAATAGAGTTTTTTTAGAACATTTTAATGGTTTAGAATCTTTAGGTATCTATTCTATAGGATATAATTTAGGAATGGTTATGAGTATTTTTGTAAACGCTTTTCAAAATACATGGCTTGCATTTTTTTTGTCATATATGGATAAAAAAAAGGAAGCCGAAGAAGTTTTTGGAAAAATTACAACTTATTATATTTTATCTTTGGGCTTTATAAATACAATGTTTTTTATATTCGCAGGGTCTATAGTTGCATTTATGACTAAAGATGCTTTTCATTCTTCTTATAAAATAGTTGGATTAGCAGCTACATCTCATTTTTTAAATGGTCTTTTTGCATTATTACTTCCAGCATTATATTTTGAAAAAGAAGTTAAATATGTTACTTTAATACAAATATTCGCGGCTGTATTTTCAACAATAACAAATATTTTTTTAATAATTTATTTTTCAGAATTTGGTGCAGCATTAGGTTTAGTAATAGGAACTTTTTATATTGTTTTATTTCAATATATTTGGAATTTAATAGGAAATCCTAATTATATAAAAATAAAATATGAGTGGGGTAAAATAGCTTTATTTTCTATGTTATATTGTATTTTTTCTTCTGTAATGCTTATAAATAGAAATTTAGATAAAACAACAGAAATTATATACTCTTTTTCTTTATCAACTATTTTATTACTATTAACATTAATTCTTTTAAATAATGAAGATAAAAATAAATTAAAAGCTTTTGTTTTACAAAAGCTTAATAGATTAAAAAAATAATTCTTTTATTTTTTTTCAAAAGTTACAGTAACATATAATTGTCCTAATGAAGAGTTTATAGTTAATGTAGCATTATGTAATCCTTTTTCTAATAATGTAGGATCAGCTATTATGTTTATTATAGATGAATCATTACCACTTAATTTATCTACTGTAAGCCAAGGTTGTTCGGATATTATATTCCAAGAAACAGGAATAGAACCTTTTTTTATAATATTAAAATTACTATTGCTAATTTGATTTATTTTACCTAAATCTATTAATGTTTTACTTACATCAATATCATTTTTTATTTCTTCTTTAGTAAAAGAAACTAATAAATCTCTTGTTTCATTTCCTAAAGATATTTTTACAGAAGCGTTATAAGTTCCAAAAGATAATAAAGTCGGATTAACGGTTATATTTATAGACCCATCACCGATACCACTTTTAGGCGTAATATCCATCCATTCTTTTTCTGATACAGCAGTCCAGTTTAATATTCCACCACCAGAATTTGTTATTGTTATATTTTTAGAACTAGATGTAGTAATATTTCCAAAATCTATTGAATCATCGCTTAATTGAATTATTGGATCAAGTTCTGGGTTTATATTTGAAATTGAAGATGGATTACTGATTATTTTATCAATACCAAAAGTTATATTGTTGTTTCGTGAAAAATTAGCATATATTCCATCTGTTTTGTTATTAGAGCCTCTAACATTCCAAACTTCTATAAATTGGCTATAGTTAAAGTCAAAAGAATCTAAATTTTCATCATTTATAGTTGTCGCATTATTTGAAAAAACAGGAGTACTATGAATACCTTCAGAATTAAAGTTAGCTCTATACATAGGGTTTAAAAAACTTTGAGTTTTTATACTACCTCTTCTTTGTAAAATAGCGGTTTCATCACCTGAGCTTACACCTTGCCATGCAACATAAAATTCTCCATTATGTTTTCCATCACTTTGGTTTATAGAAACTCTTGGAAATGAATAATCATTATTGGTATCACTTAAAAGAATATCTCCAATTCCTGCTATACTATTTTCATTTGTATATTTTATAAAAACACCATTATTACTAACACTTCCATTAGTTTGCCATGTAAAAACTGATTTTCCATCACTTGCCATTGCTACATCTATATTTGATTGTATTCCTTCTGTATTAGAATTTAATCTATATTCTGGTTTTGATTCATTTGGGTTTATTAAACTAAATTCTCTTTCAAAAATACCTTCTGTATCTCCAGAACCTTCTCCTTGCCAAACAATAAAAAGTTTACCGTAGTTTGTACTTCCTTGATTAAGAGCTATTTTAGGATTTATTCTATAACCACCTGTTGAAGTATTTACTTGTTTTTCTTCTCCTGTTCCAAAATTACCTAATCTAAAAAGCCAAATTCCATCATTATTAACACTTCCAAGAGTTTGCCATGTAATTGCACAAGAATTATCTGTTCCAACAACTATAGCTGGCTTGGATTGAAATCCATCTGTTTTATAATTTACTCTATATTCATTAGGATAAGAGTCATAAGCTGTTGTATCTGCATTGAATCTTTTTATAAAAATACCTGAATTATCTCCTGAACCTACTCCTTCCCAAGTAACAATAAAAAAACCAGTATCTTTGTTTATTGCAACAGATGGATGTTTTTGATCTCCTTCAGTAGTGTTATTTATTTTAAATACATCACCTACATTATTTCCTGATTTATCAATTTTTCTTCCATAAATTCCCCAACCAGAACCATCTGTTCCATATTCTTGCCAAACAACTATTGTATTTCCATTTTTATCCATAGCTGATGAGGGGTGCGATTTTCCAAAATAATCATTAATTCCTAGTTCAAATGCTCCAACAGGTGCAGTTCCATTTGTTACTTCTTCATGTGTTGAAACTATTATTTTATGATATCCTGATTCGGTTGCCTTAAAAAGTATTTTACTATCTGTTGTTGTTCCAAAATCATCATTCTCAATATCTGATGTAGAAGTTGTATTACTTGGTTTAAATAATCTTAAATGTGCATTTTTTCCATCTAATTGAGATAGACTTATTTTATAATATTGTCCAACATTTGCATAAAATTTGTATAGTTTTGATGTCCCACTAAGTGTAACCGTTATTGGATCTCCTTCTGGTGCTATTCCTGAAAAAACTGAATCAGAGATTGGGTCTTTAATTCCTGGATTCATATTTGAAATTAAAGATGGATTACTAATTATTTTATCAAGACCAAAAGGTATATTACTATTTCTTGAAAAATTAGCATAGATTCCATCTGTTTTGTTATTAGAACCTCTAACATTCCAAATTTCTATAAATTGGCTATAGTTAAGGGAGAGAGAATCTAAATTTTCATCATTTGTAGTTGTAGCATTATTTGAAAAAATAGGAGTGCTATGAATACCTTCAGAATTAAAGTTAGCTCTATACATAGGGTTTAAAAAACTTTGAGTTTTTATACTACCTCTTCTTTGTAAAATAGCGGTTTCATCACCTGAGCTTACACCTTGCCATGCAACATAAAATTCTCCATTATGTTTTCCATCACTTTGGTTTATAGAAACTCTTGGAAATGAATAATCATTATTGGTATCACTTAAAAGAATATCTCCAATTCCTGCTATACTATTTTCATTTGTATATTTTATAAAAACACCATTATTACTAACACTTCCATTAGTTTGCCATGTAAAAACTGATTTTCCATCACTTGCCATTGCTACATCTATATTTGATTGTATTCCTTCTGTATTAGAATTTAATCTATATTCTGGTTTTGATTCATTTGGGTTTATTAAACTAAATTCTCTTTCAAAAATACCTTCTGTATCTCCAGAACCTTCTCCTTGCCAAACAATAAAAAGTTTACCGTAGTTTGTACTTCCTTGATTAAGAGCTATTTTAGGATTTATTCTATAACCACCTGTTGAAGTATTTACTTGTTTTTCTTCTCCTGTTCCAAAATTACCTAATCTAAAAAGCCAAATTCCATCATTATTAACACTTCCAAGAGTTTGCCATGTAATTGCACAAGAATTATCTGTTCCAACAACTATAGCTGGCTTGGATTGAAATCCATCTGTTTTATAATTTACTCTATATTCATTAGGATAAGAGTCATAAGCTGTTGTATCTGCATTGAATCTTTTTATAAAAATACCTGAATTATCTCCTGAACCTACTCCTTCCCAAGTAACAATAAAAAAACCAGTATCTTTGTTTATTGCAACAGATGGATGTTTTTGATCTCCTTCAGTAGTGTTATTTATTTTAAATACATCACCTACATTATTTCCTGATTTATCAATTTTTCTTCCATAAATTCCCCAACCAGAACCATCTGTTCCATATTCTTGCCAAACAACTATTGTATTTCCATTTTTATCCATAGCTGATGAGGGGTGCGATTTTCCAAAATAATCATTAATTCCTAGTTCAAATGCTCCAACAGGTGCAGTTCCATTTGTTACTTCTTCATGTGTTGAAACTATTATTTTATGATATCCTGATTCGGTTGCCTTAAAAAGTATTTTACTATCTGTTGTTGTTCCAAAATCATCATTCTCAATATCTGATGTAGAAGTTGTATTACTTGGTTTAAATAATCTTAAATGTGCATTTTTTCCATCTAATTGAGATAGACTTATTTTATAATATTGCCCAGCATTTGCATAAAATTTGTATATTTTTGATGTCCCACTAAGTGTTACGGTTATTGAATCGCCTTCTGGTGCTAAACCAGAAAAAATAGCAGTATTTACAGATTTTGTTTTGAAAGATAAAATATCTTTTTTTAGTTTTTCTGTAGGCGTGTTGGTAAGAGGAATACTGCAAGAAAGAAGTATTAGAGAAAGAAATGTAAGGTATTTTTTATTTTTCATTTTTACCATGAACCTGAAGCACCACCTGAAGATAAAGTTCTTTCTATAATTACTGGACCGACAAAAGTATAATAATTATTACCATTATTTAATTTACCTGTTACAAGCATATAGTATTCTCTAGACCAATCTCTATCATCTTTTATTTTATCATCTAATTTTAGTGTTAGATCTTTATAGTAATAGTTTTGCTCTTTTTTTATTGAACCTTGTTCCAAAATTCCTGATGTAACAAATTCTCCATCTCCATTAACAAAACCATTCTTACTTTTAGATAAATATAAATTTACATCATTGAAGTTATTATTATCACTACCTTTTGTTTTTTTTATTCTAAATGTAGCAATATTATTTTCTATTGATTTTACAGATAGTGTTAATTTTATATCATTAGGTAATGATAAAGTTCCTGTTAAAATTGAACTACTACTTCTAGAAGCACTATATTTAGGGTTAACTGTAGTTATATTTAATATAGATAAAGCTGTATTTGAATCACTTGAAGGGTTTGAGGCTAAAAAAGTTATTTTTTTATTTAAAACTTCATTTAGTTTTAAAGGAAAACTAAATAATCCATTTTCATTTGCTAAAATATCAATAAAAGAGCCATTTTCATTTGTGAACAAATAATTTGTAGGTGAAATTCTACTATTTTTAATAGTTGCTCCTGCACAATCAGTTACTTTACCCGTAAAATAGGCTGTTTCTCCTATTGGTATATTAAAATTAAATGACTTAAACATTTTAGAAACACCAATACTTTCTTCTGTGACTCCTTTAAAATATGTATTTATATTTCCTTCAAACTTAATTGATCCATCATAGCCACTTATTGCACAAATAATATTTGTAGGATTTTTTATTTCTAGTATTTTTATAGATATATCACCTAATTTAAATCCTAATGAAAAATCATTATCATTATTAGCTGTATTTTTACAAAAACCTGCGTTAATAAATACTGATATATCTAAATCTACACAGATTTTAGATTCAATAGCTCCTGTTTCTTTATCAAACCCTATTTCTAAAGTAAAATTTGCAAAACCAGTATCAAGACTAGATTGAGATACAACTTCTCTTGTACTTAAATCTATAATAAAGCTTTGCTTGAAATTAGCTAAATTATTTGATATACCTATCTTATTTGATGTTATTTTATTGGTTAATGGATCTATTGTAATATCAACTAAAATTCCTTTTGTAGTTGGTAAGGATAATGATCCCAAAGAAGCTGCTATAAAAATAACTTCGTTGTTTGATTTTATTTTAATATCTTTATTAGTTTTAATAGGAAAAAACCATCCTCTTTTAGTTCCATCTACTTCTATAACTTTCCCATTAAATTTTGTAGGAGCAGGTGGACCATAATAAGTATCAGCTTTTGTTGTATAAACTTTTGAATCATTTATAGTGCTTTCAATTATAACAAGTGAATCATTGGAAGATAGTGAATTTTGTATTGTTTTTTTATAGTTAAATTTAATTTTTGATGCATCTTGTATACTATTTTTAAGGTGTGTAGATACTAATTTCCAGTTACTTTTACCTGTTTTTGTATAAATAGAATAAAAAAATGATTTATCTGAGGTTAAATCTATTTCATAACTTGAATTATTTTTAAGATTAGAAATATAAAAAGCTCTTCTGCCTTCTATTTCTATCATAGAACTTTGTAAATCTTTTCCATTTGCCTTAGTATTAAATGAATTTAGATTTATTTTATTGAAAGTATTTTCTATTTTTTCATTTATCTTATCTATTTTATCGGTTTTATCATCATAAACTTGTATATATTGAAAGTTTGTTTTAAAGTTATTATTTTTATTTTCTTTTGATTCTAAAATATCTTTATTATTAGTTTTTATTGTGTTTAATTTATCTATTGGGGTACAAGAAAAAAGAAAAAAAAGTATTCCAGTAAAAATAACTAATATTTTAGTATATATATTTATATTCTTAAGATATAACATTAAAATTACCTTTTTTATTGAATATCAAATATTTTAAAAGCTGATGTATATGTTTCATATCCATTTTGAGCACTATTACTTTTTTTCCAAACTACCATAATACTATTATCATCACCTGTTATAATAGGTGATGATATATTATAGTCTTGTGGTTTATCTATTTCTATTGCGTTTCCAACGGCTTGACCAAGTCTATTATATGCTTTTACATATATACCACGCTCAATTTTTTTGTATATATTACTAGCTCCATAAAAATAAGTATTTTTATCTGGATAATAATTTGTTTTCATATATACAAGTATAAAAGAACCATCTCCTCTAACATGTATTTGTGGTTCTGATTCAAAAGATTCAAAACCTGTATTTAAAGAATTATCATTTACAGATTCAAGGTCTCTTGGATTACCATTAGAATCATACATTCTAAATCTTATTTCTGAGTAATTATTCCATGCTAAAATAAAATTATTACTTGAATCTAAACCAATAGATGGTCTATCTCCAGAACTTCCCATTGTATATTTTCCTACATTTTCACCATTTGGATTAAATTTTTCAACTACTAAAGAACTACTTGCATTTCTACTACATGTAAAAAAACTACTATCAGAACCCATTGCTATATTTTGGTTACTTGGTGGACTATATAATGATGTTCCTATATATGAACCTTTAGGCTTTTCTTCTATATACATTTGTACTCCAAGTGTTGCAATAATAAAATCTCCATCACTATTTTTATTAGAAACAATTCTAAAGGAATTATTATCAATAAACATACTACTTTCTGTAATACGTAATTTTGATATTTCATTTAGATTATTATCAAATATTTTTGCTATTGCTTTTAAGGTATAACTTCCATCATTTATATTTCCTTCCCCTTCGTTATATCCTAGTATGAATCTATTTTTGTACACAGCTAATTTTGGATTAAAGCTATTATATGAGGTTGATAATGTTATTTTTTGAGATATTGCAACTCCATTTTTATCTATAATCATTGCATATAATTTATGTTGAATATATTGATTTGTATTTGGATCACGTCCTGAATTATCCTGATCATCTGCCCAAATCATAATATAATTACCATTACTAAGCTTGGCTCCTACAGAAGGAGCCTTTCCAGTTCCATAATTACCATATACTTCGGTTTGCCCAAAAGCTTTTAAATTAAGAGCATAAGTACTAGGATATTGGGTAATATCCACAGGTACTATTTTTCTAGGCTTAAAAATAGGTTCTATCGGTATAGTTCCAATATTAGCAATATCTTGTAAAAACATATCTATTTTTACCGAAGAAATATCAGGTGAAACTGCAAACTCTTCAGAACTACCTCTTGATAAAACCTTACCATTTGCATCTTCTAAAAACAATAAAACCTTAATTAAATCACCCATATTTGAATCAATTTTAAAAGATATCGGCTGTGATGTATTAACTGATAATTTTCTCTCAAAACTTTTACCAAGTCTCATAACCCTAATTCTTAAAAAAGCATTAGTCGGAAGCCCTATATCTGGTACGGCTTTAGTATTAAAATCGTTGATATTAATAGAATCATTTTTTTTACCCAAATCAGACGGTTTTAAAGAAATAACAACAGAACCTTTATTTTTTATATCTGGAAGACTTATAGTAGTATTACCATCAATATTAGCAACTTCTTGAAAAGTAAAATTATTAGATGAACATGAAACTATAAAACTTACTACTAAAATTGCAGATATTCTCTTAATTAAAACGTTTAGCATTTCATATTTTCCTTTTTAATACTAATTTTTTCTAACTGTAATTGGGCCAATCCAATACCAATAAGCTTGGCTTCCTGTTGCATAAATTTCTATTCTTATATAATAATCCTTAGTATTTTGAGTCCACTCTTTGGTAGAAAGATCTACGCTAAAGGTTTTTGTTTTTTCCCATGAAGTTTGAGAAATACCTTTTATTTCATCTGAAAGTGCAGAAGTATTTTCATGCCCACCAACTCTCAAAGATCCTTTTCCTGGTTGTAAAAAACCACCATCTATTTTTGAAACATCTATTGTAAGAATAGTTCCACTTATCACACCTGTTATTTTTAAAGGAGATGTATTAAAAGAACTTGCTCCTGTAGTACTAGAAGTATTTAAAAGGGAGTAAGATGTAGCTACAAAACCATTTCTTATAGTAATATTTCTTGTAAGCGTTTGACTAATTCTTCCATCTCTATCAACTGATTTCATTGATATAGTTTTTATTCCTGCTGTTGAATATCTATGAAAAAGATCTTGCTCACCACCACCAAGATAATATAATGTTGGTTGAATAGGAGAACCATCACCCCAATCTAAATCAACTTTTACATCTTTATATGGTCTGCTATCACTAGTAAATTGAAGTAAAAATCTACCATTTTCATTTTTATCAAGTTCTTCAGGACAAGAAATACAAACTGGAGCAGATGGTGCAACCTCAAATGGGGTTATATTAATTTCTCTAATAATTCTAGAACTTTCTTTGCCAGAATCATCAAAAGTAGAAAATAAGATATTTCTTGTTCCAACAGAGCTATAAGCATGAGAAATATTTATATCTCCTTGAGATAAAACATAATCACTAAAAGAATTTGAACTATCTCCCCAATCAATTTTTAACCTAATATTATCTGCTGGTAATCCTAAATCTTTTATTCTTACAGACCAATTATTTGTAATTCCAACATTACCTGTAGCAGGGCAAGAAAGACATTCAGGCATTTCGGGTTCTATATTTATGTTGTTATTAGATTCAACAGGAATATCTTCATTTAAATCGTATAAAGAATTTATATGCTTTTCTACCAGTGTCAAAAATTGAATATTTTCTTGCTCATTTATAACTACATTTGTATCTGGTATTGCTCCTGTAGAATCTGGTGTAACAATATGATCAGTTACGGTTGGTTTTTCATAAATTTCTGCTGGAATAGAATAAACAGGATTAGGAGTCGTTGTTAATATTGGAGTTGGTACTGGAGTAGCTTTTGTTATTTTAGATGAAATAGGAACATCAAAAAACTGTTTATCTGTACCCTCATAGATATTTACAACATTATCTTCATATTCATTTAAAAAATTTACTTCTATTGCATTAGAAACAGGAACTTCTTGTGTATTATTAGGATTTATTTGAAATAAATTTAAATGAGTTTCTATATTCTGATTAATTAACACAAGATCTGTAGAACCAATAAAAGTTGTTGTTCCATCAATATTTTTCTGAAAAACTTCTATATTTATAGCTTGATCAGTTTCAGCTTTTATTCTAAATGTATTTTTATTTAAAGAAATTTTTTCTGTTATTGTATGATAATAAATACCATTTTTTTTTGTCTGAATTAAAATCTTAGCGTTTTCTTTAATATCTGGTAATTTTATATCTGCATAAAATATTTTACTAGAAGGATTTATTTTAGGTAAATTTAGTACATTTTTACTTTCAATTTCTTTCAATGCAAAATTATTGCTAGAACAAGCATAAAAAGACAAAGATAAAAGCAAAAAAAGTAAAAAACGCATTTTATTGAATTATAAAACATGGAAAAAATTTTACTAATAAAATTATAACAAAGTAAATATTTTTTTACAATCTAAAAACTGGATAAAAATAAAGTAAAATAATTCTTTTATGGTAGAATTAATAGCTTGATACAAAAATAATTAAACATAGAGGTAAAAATGTTTTCTAGTATTTATAAAAAAGAACCTTTGAAAATTGAAGATAATATACCATTTTTTTCTAAATCAGATGAATATACCGATAACTATGAAAAAATTTCAAGCGATCATTTAAAAATTATGGAAAAAGATAATCATAACCCTTTTATGGATGAAGAGTTATGGAATGAAATGGAAGATTCTACCATAAGTCTTATAAAAGAATTTTCAAAAAAAGGTGATAAAATACTTGATGTTGGAGTTGGTTTAGGAAGGCTTTTATCAAAAGTAGATTTAGAAGATAAATATGGAATGGATATAAGTACTGGATATTTAAAAGTTTATTCTAAAAAAGGAATAAATGTATGCTATTCATTAATAGAAGATATTCCCTATAAAGAGAATATGTTTGATATTGTTACCTGCACAGATGTTTTAGAGCATGTTTTAGATCTAAATAATTGCGTTAAAAATATATTATCGGTCTTAAAGCCAGGCGGATATTTTATACTAAGAGTACCTTACAAAGAAGATTTAGAAGTTTATGTTAATGAGCCAAATTATAAATTTATACATCTTAGAAGTTTTGATGAACATTCATTAAGAATATTCTTTGAAAAAATAATTTCTTGTAAATTTATAAAACAATCCAAAATTGGTTATTTAGTTACTAATCATAGAGTAAAATGCCAAGTTCCATATATTAGAGATGTTATTTATAGAAATTTATTACGATTAAAAAAAAGAAACATAACACAAAATATGTATAAGAAATATTCTAAAATTTTTCTCCATGAAGTTGAAATTAATTTTGTTGTTCAAAAAATATAAATTCATGAATGATAGCCAAATTTTGGTTTGTAGTATTTTTATATAAGTAAAATATTTAAAATGAAAAAAATAACAGTCCCAGGCATATTAGTTTTGTATCATAGACATTTGTTGGGTAAAGATGCTGCAACAGTAAATGAGAATATAGAAGCTTTTGAAAAACATTCTAAATTTCCAGTTTGGAAAGTAAATACAGAAATAGTTCCATCTAAAGATCTAGAAAAATTAGAATTTAATGTAATTATCTTTCATTACTCTATTTTTGCAGAAAAATATCATTTATCTGATGAGTATATAAATTTTATACAACAATCCCAAAATTCACATAAAATAGCTTTTTTTCAAGATGAATATAGGTTTTGTAAACAAAGATTTAAATTCATGAATGATTTTAATATAGATACTGTTTATACTTGTGTAGAACCTGAATATTATCATCTAGTTTATGGTAAATATACTAACGTAAAACATATAAAAACTTGCTTTCCTGGTTATGTAAGCAAAGAACTTCCAGAAATCGGTAAAAATTTCTTTGTTCCAGATGAAAAAAGAAACTTAGACATTGGTTATAGAGGAAGACAATTAGATTTTTTTATGGGAAAAGGAGCTCAAGAAAAACATGTAATAGGATGGGATTTCAAGAAACTTTGTGAAAATAATAACTTAAATTTAAATATTGATGTAGATAGTGAGGAAAACTCAAGACTTTATGGCGATAAATGGTATAAATTTATGGCTAACTGTAAGGGTGTTTTAGGAGTAGAATCTGGTGTTTCTATATTTGATATAGAAGATAAAGTAATAAAAGCATGTGATATATTTTTGAAATCAAAACCAAATGCAACATTTGAAGAAACTTTTGATTCAATTCTTTTTGAATGGGAAAATAATATACCATTAAGAACAGTTAGCCCCAGACATTTTGAAGCATCCGCATTTAGAAACTGTCAAATATTATTTGAAGGAAACTATTCAGGTGTTTTAAAACCTTATGAACACTATATCCCATTAAAAAAAGATTATTCAAATTTTGATGAAGTAATAAAAATATTTACAAATGAAAAAGAGAGAAATGAAATAACATCAAGGGCTTATAGAGATATTATAGAATCTGGTAATTATACTTATAAAAAATTTATTGAAGGATTTGATGAACATTTATCTAATGTAGGGGTAAAAAAAGAAGATTTTAATAAAGATAAAATAGATAAAATAATTAATCGAGGTTTATCTATAAGAAAGGCTCAAAAATTATCTTCTACTGTTGCAATGTCTTATGCAAGAAGAACTTTTTGGTTTATTATGAAAGACGAAGATAAAAGAAAAGCTTTAAAAAATAATATAAAGAAAATTTTTAGAACTATAAAAAATAATAGATAAATTTAAAACTTAGTTTATTTCTAATGTTTTGTTATTATAATCATCTGAATGTTTTTTTAGAATATAAAAATAATTCATAGATAAAACTCCTTGTAAATACACATTTGCCATTCCATGCCCTGCTGTATAAGAATGTAAAACAAAAAGTGTTATTGAAATAAAAAAAGTAAATGATAAAAGAGTTTTTTTTGTTGAAAATAATATAAAAGATTTAAACATTAAAAAAATAGGAAACAAAAAAAGAATTCCACCTAATATATACCCATAAGCACCTATAAGATCAAATCTATCATTTTCAACTATTTGACCATAAAGTTGATTATTTTCAGAACCAACACTATGAAATATAATAGATTGAACATGTTTACCAAAAGAATATAATCCTTCTCCAAAAATTTGAAAAACTTCTTCTCTTGAATTTATACGCTCTATTCCAATAACTTCAAATAAATGTCTTGGTGAAACTTTATTTAAAGATAATATTTTTATTAAAAGAAATGGATTTGTTATTACTATATAAAAGACTAATCCTATTAAAGATGATAATGATATAAAAGATAAAGAAAAAAGAGAGAATCTTTTTTTTAAAGATAACTTTTGTTCAAATAATATAGCAAAAGTATAAATAAAAATTAGAAAAACAGCCCCTAATGTACCAGATCTACTTGCGATAAAAACTAATGATAAAGCATTTATTGCAAATTTTATAAAATTAGGTAAAGTACTTTTTTTTATAAAATAATAAATATTAAAGGGTAAAATCATTAATAAAGTTAAGCTTATATCATTAATAGCAATAAAAAATGAAGTTGTTCCAAATCCAACACCTTCATAAGATGATAAGCCTATTTTTGTTATCCCAGAAAAAATTATTGCTGAAGAAGCTATTGTTGCCCAAGTTGTACATTTTTCTATAAGAATATTTATATCTATTTTATAATCTTGATCTACTTTTAATAAAAAAGAGAGAACTATAAAAATAAGAAGGATTTTTGAAAAATATTGAATTTCCCATGTAAAAGAATAAAATCTATCATAATTGATATAATAAAAAAGCCAAACTGATTGACAGACCAACCAAAGACCTGTAATTAAAGAAAGAAAAGATTTTAAATAAAAATTCTTCAATTTAAAAATAAATGGGAATATTAAACATAAAACAGAAACTCTATAAATTATTCCAATAGAAAAACTTATATTTAGATATCTCTGTATAAATCCATTAAAAAGATCAATAAAAACAGGAAAAACAAAAATAGACATTATAAGTATATAATTTAGACTTTTTTTCTCTAATATACTTTTTTCCATATCTTTATTCAATGTAATTACTTATATAAATAAAAAGTTTCATGAAAGAAAAATAGCTTTTCTAAATGATTTCTTAAGGTTCTGTAATTCTTCATATATTTCTTTATGTTCATTTTCCAAACGAAGAACTTTAGATTTTATAGAATAGTATAAAAGAGTTAAAACAATGGTTATTAAGCAAATAATAATCATTGCTAATGTTCTTTTGGGACCTTCTTTTTCTGTTGGTGGTGTTGCTTTATCAATAATAATTATATTTACTTTTTCCTTTGCTTCTTTTAATTTTATTATTTCAAGTTGATTAACTAAAAAATTAAGAATCTCTTCTTTTATTTTTATTTCTCTTAATAACTTCACATAATTTTTTGCTAGTGATGGATATTGATTTAAATTCATATCATACGAAGAAGTTTTTTTTGTAGGATTTTCTTGTGTTAATAAATTTATCTCTTTTTTTAAATTATTTATTCTTTCATTTATACTTTTTATTTTAGGACTATTTTCAGAATATAAAACTTCTAATGCTTTTTTTTCAGATTCATTAGAGATAACCTGCATTTGAAGTGTTGATATTTTATTTAAGGTTGAATCTCCTTGTTTTTCAGGACTTATAGCTTTATTAGAAAGTTCAAAATTTATCAATTTTGTATTATTAATTTCTAATTCTTCTTTTACACTATTTATTCTTTTTGTTAAAAATTCATTTTGACTGTTTAATCCTTTGCTATTAACAAATTCAGTTATAAAATATGAAAGATAATTAACATATTCGTTCGCAATATCTGAAGCCAATTTTGGATCTTTATTTCTAACTTTTACTTCCATATAACCAGAATTATCATTAACAACAGTTACGATTCCTTTTAACATATTAATTGCATCATCAAGTTTTTCAATTTTTAATTTTTCTAAAAGATTGAACTTTTTTACGATATGTTCATTTAACGGAACAGAACGTAAAAGTTTTACATAAATATCATCAAGCGAATTGCTACTACCATTAATCAAATTTGATAAATTTACAGATGATGCAGATGATGTATTTGCAAAAGATAATTCGCCTTTTTCTATAGTTCCAGCTGGAGATAAAAAAGTTGCTTTAGCTAAATATAGATTTGGCATTCTATAAAGATAAATACCAGACAAAACACTAACTATTATTAAATTTATTATTATGTTATTTTTGATTTTTAAAATAAAATCAATTATTTTTATAATTGAAATTAGATATTCTTTTTCATTCATTAGTAATTTTCAATATCCAAGTCTAAAAATTTTTATATGTAAACATTGCACTAAGTTTTATATTTTATAACAAAATAAAAAAATAAACTGTTTTTATTGAATAATATTAATAAAATTATTGTAGAATTATATTTCTAAAATGATTTATATAAAAATAAAAATGAAGAAAAAAAAAGTTAACGGGATATTATTACTCTATCATTATCCTTTACATAGAAAAGATGCCTTTACAATAAATGAGCATATTTTTTCTTTTGGACAAAATTCAAAATTTGATGTTTGGGAACTAAATACAGCTCTAGGATTTGATTCACACTTAAAAGAGTTAGAATTTGATATAATTATACTCCATTATTCCTTATTTGGTGCTGGTTCTTATTATGACATTTCTGATGATTTTTGTAATTATATAAAAGAAGTTTCATCATATAAAATAGCTTTTTTTCAGGATGAATATAGATATTGCCAAAGACGATTTAAATTTATAAATGAAAACAATATCTCTACAATCTATACTTGCCTTGAAAAAAAATATCATCATTTAGTTTATGGAAAATATACTAACGCTAAACACATAATTCATAATTTAACAGGTTATGTTAGTGAAGATTTATTAGGAATAAGTAAAAAATTTTCATTACCTTATGAAGAAAGAAAAATAGACATTGGTTATAGAGCAAGACGATTAGAGTTTTATATGGGTAAAGGTGGTCAAGAAAAACATCTTATCGGTGAAAAATTTTTACAAATAGCAGAAGAAAAAAAAATTAATTTATCTTTAGATATTGATGTAGAAGAAAAAAATCGTTTGTATGGAGAAGAATGGCATAAATTTGTAGGAAATTGTAAATCTATGCTAGGAGTAGAATCTGGAGTATCAGTTTTTGATGTAGAAGATGAAGTAACTAAAGAATATGAAATTATGATTAAAGAAAAACCTAATATGGAATTTGATGAATTTTATAACAAAATTCTTTATAAATACGAAGATAAAATACCATTAAGAACTGTAAGCCCAAGAAACTTTGAAGCAATTGCTTTTGGTACAATTCAAATTCTTTTTGAAGGTAATTATGCAGATATGCTAAAAGCTGATCTGCACTATATTCCATTAAAAAAAGATTTTTCTAATTTTGACGAAGTTATAAATAAATTGGAAGATAAAAACTATACTAATAAAATAATTGATACGGCATTCAAAGATATTATAGAATCAGGTAATTATACTTACAAAAAATTTATCGAAGAGTTTGATAATCATTTATATCTATTAGGATTTACGGCATATAAAAATACAGATTACAAAAAAACACGACATATCCTCGATAAAAACGTATTTATAAGAAAAATACTAAAACTTACATCTTATTACTTTAGTCGAATAAAATTAAGGATTTATAGATATATAAAATAACTATTTATTCATTCTACTCTTCTCAAAATTTTTTATTTTCATAAAAATATTTTTAGGTATCATTTTTTCTATTTTATTTTTAATTAAAACTTTAAAATTACCTTCTTTTTCTTTGATAGATGAATAAAAGAAAAAGGATTTTTCTTTTAAATTTAAGTCTTTATTATCTTCCTTTTTTAAAGAATTATCTATTATAAATTTAACATATTTAGAATAATCATATTTACCTGAAAGAACAATATCATTATAAGCATTTTCTACAATTTTTTCTCTTAATTCATCTTTTTTTATAATTTCTAAAACTTCATCAATATTACTAAAATCTTTTTTAACAGGAATATAATGTTTCCAAGGTTCTAAAATTCCATTATATTCACCTTCTATAAGAATTTGACATGTTTTTGTTACACAACATTCCAAATGTCTAGGAGAAATTGCAGTTAATTTTAAATTACCATCTAATCCCTTAAAACAATTTTCTTCTACTTCTTCAAAACTAGCATTTGGGTTTTGTTCAATAAATTTTTCTGTTTTTATTTTTATTTCACCTGTAACATCTAAAATTCCAGCGCCACTTTCAACTCCTATAACATATTTACATCTTAAAAGAAATTTAATCCAATCATTTCCTAATAAAAAATCTTTTGAATTTGTAGAAATATTTATATCAATTCCTTTTTTTGGTGCTTTATCTTGAAAAATTTTAGCTATTTGGTATTTTAAATAACCAAATCGTCCTAATGATGCAGAACTTCCCCAAAGTGCAGCTCTATAACCAATATCGATATCTCTATGTTTTATTTGTTTTTCTAATTCTAAAACTATATCATTTTTTTCTTTATCCAAATATCCTGTTAATGCTGGATAAAACTTTGTTTTATCAAAATTTATAGTCGGATATATTTTTTTCCATTCTGATTCTGGAGCAACAGAAAAAATATTATTAATTTCGAATTCATTGATGAAATCACATAAAATATCTGTATTAATAAATTCATCTTGAGGTTGCATTACTTTTATTGCATTAATTTTTTTTAATACTCGACACCTATCAATTATTAGTTTAAAAACATCTAAATCTGATTTTGAACATACAAACATGGTAGTAAAAATAATTAAATCAAAATTTATTTTAGTTAAATAAGAAAGATCTTTTGTTACCCTTACATTAACATAAATTATATTATGTTCATTTGAATATTTTTTAAAACAATACAAATGATCTTCCATTGTAGATCTTATAGGATGGTGAAAATTACTATAAACAATTAATATATTAGACATAAGTATATTTTTAGCTTTCTTTTGTTAATTTTATGATTTTGTCATAATTTTTCAAAAATAATATAGTCAATAATTGTATCAAATTAATATATCAATTAATTATAAAGATTTTTTATTTTTATTAATAATGCTTTTGGTGTTAATAAAAAGGGTTTAAGTAATATAAAATTTATGTTTTAATTATTTGATTTAATCTAAAAAAAATATCTTCATTTACAATTTCAGACTTATATTCAGAAGAAATTTTTAAAGAATTTAATTTAAAATTTTCTTTTTCTAAAACTGATAAATTATAAAATTTAATTATTTTATCAGCTAAATCATTTTCATTTCCAATTTCAAACAAAAAACCATTATTATTATCAAAAATATAATCTTTTAAAGGGTATATATTAGAACCTATAACAGGAACTCCACAAGCCAATGCCTCAATCCCAGATAAACCTAAGCTTTCTACAAAAGTTGGAAAAATAAAAACATCAAAAGAATTAAAAATATAGCAAAGGTCTTTTTGTTGTACTTGTCCTAAATAATTAACTTCTTTTTCTAAATCTAACTCTTTGACCATATTTAAAAAATTCTGTACATCATGCCCAGTACCACTAACTAAACTTTTAAACTTTATACCTTTTTCTTTTAGAATTTTCAAAGATTTTAAATATATATCCCACCCTTTACCTATTTTTATTCCACCAGCATAACCAATAACAAAATCATCTTTATTTAAATCAAATCTGTTTTTACATTCATTTTTATCTAAAGGCATAAATATTTTTGAATTAATTCCTCCTGATGGATAAACATGAATCAAATCTTCAGAAAAATCTAATTTTTTAGAAATTTGTGTTTTGTAATATTTTGAAGGGGAAACTAAAAGATCTGCTTTTTTTGATAGTTTTTTAAAAAAAGGAAAAAGGATTTTATGAATTCTTTCAGATTCCATATTTCCAGATTGTAATGACGGAATATCAGCACCATGAATATTAATAACCATCTTTCTTTTTACAAAAAAGAGTAATATTAATAATGGAATTGAGCAATGTGTACCATAATTAACATAAATAAGATCATATTTTTTAAATAATCCCTTAAATATTATGCTTATATATAGATTTAAATATTTTATAATTTTATCTACTTTATTTTTTCCTCTTCCTGATATAACTGATTTAACAGAAAAATCAATTTTGTATGAAAGAGAAAGAGATGTTTCAAAATTTTTTACAAAAACTCCATACTCAGGATTAGTATTTGATGGATACATATTTGAAATCAAAAATATTTTCATATTATATAAAAACTAACTATTAACTATTTTAACTAAATTCTGAAGTTTTTCTTTCATGATATTCCAAGAAATTTCTTTATTAATAGATGAAGCCTTTTCTACATAATTTTTACTTTCTTCGTAGTTATTATAAATATGAAGTAATTGTTTACAAAAATCATCTTCATCATTATCTTTGAAGTAATAAATAGAATCATTTGGGAAATATGACATAACACTATCTAAATTAGAACTTATTACTGGTATTTCATAATGAACATATTCTGCTAATTTATTTGAAAAAGAAAGGTTTGACATAATATCTTTTTTTATCGGTAAAATACCTAAGTTTGCTTTTGAAAGTATTTCAGGTATTGCTTTATGACTTACTCTGCCATGAATAAAAACAATTTTTGATAAATCAAATTCTTTTACTAAAGATTCTAATAATTCTATTTGATTTCCATCGCCATAAATATGAAATTCAAAATTAGGTATTTTATCTTTTATTTTAACTAAAGCCCTAACTGCAAAATCTAAATTATATAATTTGGTTATAGTTCCGTGATAAACTGCAAAAAATTTGTCTGTTTGTTGTTTAACTATTTTTGGCATAGTTTCTTCATCTACAGTATTCATAATTATAGTAATGTCATTTTTTAATTTAGCTCTACCAGAAAACTGGTCTTTTAATTGATTATTAACTGTTATTACATAATCTGCATATTGTAAGCTTATTTTTTCAATAAACTTTAAAGTTTTTATAATAATATGATTTTCAGATAAATTGTATTTAGATACAAAAAACTCAGGCATTATTTCGTGCATATCCAAAACAACTTTAGCTCCTTTTCTTTTAGCTGGATAAGAACCAAAAACTAAAAAATCTGGAAGAGTATGAACATGAACAATATCGAATTTTTTTGTTTTAAGTAATTTATTTAATTTTAGAGTACAAAGAGCAAAAAAAGTAAAATATTCAAAAATATATCTTATTTTAGAACCTCTTTTTTTAGGTATATCAATTCTATGAACATTAACGCCATCTACAACTTCAAAAGGAGTTTCAGCGGTATCTTTTAAACAAATAATATCTAGGTTATGACCAGATTCTAAAATAGCCTGAGCTTCTTTTCTTACTCTGGTATCTTTTGGGTAATATTCTTGCAAAAGCATTACAATACTAGCTTTTTTATCTGTTTTTATAGGTGTAATATTTTTTTCTAATTGTCCATTCATTTTAACAAAACTCTTGCATCCAATAATATAAAGATATAAGAGAAAAAAGTTGTTTTTCTTTATTTATACCTTGTTTTATATGTTGATCAAAAACATCTTTAACTGCATTAAGGTCAAAATAATTAGCAAATTTACTATTTTTATCTAAACACAAAAGCTCATAATACTTTGCCCCTACTTTTTCTTTAAACCATTTTTCTGTAGGAGTTTTAAATCCTTTTTTGGGTCTATAAACTATTTCTTTTGGTAAAACAGATTCTGCGAATTTTTTGTGTATTATTTTACCTTTTTTAATATCAAGTCGATATTTATAAGGCAAAGATTCCATAAAATCAACAAGTTCATTATCTAACATAGGAACTCTTCCTTCTACAGAAAAATTCATTGCTATTTTATCTGCACATAAAAGTAAATCATCTGATAAATTCATTCTTAAATCATTTGACATTAAAGCTTCTACAGGTTTTTTATTTTTTCCATCAAGTAGTTTATAAAAATAGTTGATTGTTTCTAAACTTTTATTCGTTGTAGTATGAATTAAATTATTTATTTCATCATATTTAAACATCGCATACGTATTATCAAATCTTTTTACTATGTTTTCTTCACCTAAAGCATATAAAGCTCTTGCTATCTTTTCTTTTTTCTTAAAATAATCTTCATATACAGAAAGACCTTGAATTAAAAACTGAGGTATATGATTCAAATATAATTCACCTTGGTATCTAGGATAACCTCCTAATGGCTCATCTGCACCTTGACCAGAAAGAACAACTTTGACATGTTTACTTACCAATTCACTAAGATAATACAATGGAATAGTAGATGTTGTTCCTAATGGTTCTTCCAATGTTTTTACAAGTTTTTTAAAAACATCATCAAATTCTGTATCATTTATTAAAACTTCAAAATGTTCTGTGCCCAAAATATTAGCTGTTTCTCTTGCTTCATCAACTTCATTTGCATCATCATTTTCTTTAAAACCAACAGTAAATGTTTTCATTTTTTTATCATAATGTTTTGTAGCATAATAAGCTACTAAAGCAGAATCTATTCCTCCACTTAATAAAATACCAACATCTACATCAGACATTAGTTGTCTTTTTACTCCATTTTCAAACAGTGTCCCATATTTTTCTAAAGCGTCATCAAAAGATATAGAATTATCTATTTTAACAGGCTCTATATATGAAAAAACACTAGTTTTATAACTTTCTAAATCATATTTTATTATATGTCCTGGAATAACTTTTTTTATGTTATCAAAAAGTGTATAAGGAGAAGGTGTATATCTTAGTCTTAACATAAGTGCTAAGTTTTCTTTATCTAATTCTGCTTTTGCTAGTTTTTTTACTGGTTTTAATTCTGATGAGAATACAAATTCATTGTTGTTATGGTAGTAATAAATAGGTTTTACACCAAATCTATCACGAACTATATATAAGCTGTTATTTCTTTTATCTAAAACTGCAAAAGCAAATATTCCATTAAATTTTTTTACTGATTCTATACCAAATTTGGAAATATAATTAACAATAGTTTCACTATCAGAGTGTCCTTTAAAATCTATTTCTGTAAGCTCTTTTCTTAATTCAAGATGATTATATATTTCACCATTAAAAACCATTAAATAATTACCACACGATGAGGACATTGGTTGATGACCAGTTGGTGATAAATCAACGATTGATAAACGTCTATGCCCAAAAGTTATTTTATTATTATTAAATTCAAACCTTTCTAAACCAAAATCATCTGGTCCTCGATGTTTAATTAGATCTAAAACATCTTTATCAAAAAATAAGTTTACTGAACCTAAAATACCACACATTAAAAATAACCATAAAAATATAACAATTTCATTATATAAGTAACTAAAATACTCAACAATAAAAATTAACTAAAATCTATAAATTAAATTCTATTATTAAAAGATAATTTAATATTAAAATTAGAAACATCAATCATTACTGCTTTTAAGTCTATTCCATAAAAATTACTAAAATGAACTCCATAATTTAAATATTTTGTATCATATTCAAATATTCCAGAGAAATAATTTAGAAGCTTTGGTGTTTCAATTGAAGCAAAAATACCATTTAGTCTAAAAGAATTTGCAAAAACTAACTCTGCATCTTGATTATTAGTTTTACCAAAACTTATTGGTTTTGATGGGCTATAGGCATACCCTAAATTTAATTCAAAATCATATATTTTTTTACCTAAAACTCCATAAAAGCTCTGTTGATAAGATGTAAGTAAAGGACCTCTATAATTTACAACTGAATTTGAAAAAAGATCTCTTCCTCCTAAAGCCATAGCTGGAATAAAATTAGATTCATCAAGAATTTGTATTTTTGCAAAAGCACTTCTATCAAAAGAAGAATTTTTTAAATATGGATTATCAGAATCTTGATTTCCTGTAAACATTTGATTATAACTAAGACCTACTTCTACTCTTGGAATAAGGTTGATAGAAAAAGAATAAATAAGATTAGGAATACCTGTTCTTAAATATGATCTTTCTCCTTTCATATAACTAAGTCCTATATCAAATTGTCTATCTTTCATTTCTGCTGTTGGTGAACTTATAGCACCACTATCACCATAAAAAGTATTTCCTGATGCATAAGAAGTTAAGTTATAATTAACAAAAAAAAGAAAAAGAAATAAAACTAATACCTTTTTTAAAAACATATTCATTAAAAAACCTAGTAAAAAATTAACATACAATCAAATATAATGATTTTAACAAAAATAATTATAACAAAAATAATCAGAAATTTTGTGTTATTTTACATTCAAAATATTTTTAGAGAATAAGTTAATTTTAAAAAATAAATTCTTCTATTAAAAAAAAATAGCGTTACAATTAATAAATATTAAAAAATTGAAAAACCTTACATAATGAAAAACATTGAAATAAAAGGTAAAAAAGTTCTTATAAATGGAAGCGAAGGAATTCTTTATGGTGGAGAATTTCAATATTTTAGAATACCTTTCTCTACATGGGAAACAGCAATAAAAAACTTAGCTGAAGCTAATTTAAATTTTATTAGTTTTTATATCCCTTGGATTTGGCATGAATATGAAGAAGGTGTTTTTGATTTTGAAGGAAAAACATTACCAGAAAGAAATTTAAAAGCTCTTTTTGAAATTATAGAAAAACATAAAATCAATGTAATGGTGCGACCTGGGCCATATGTTTATGCAGAGTATCAAGGATTTGGAGTTCCTGAATGGATAAGAGAAAAATATCCAGAAATTTTAGTTCTTTATGAAGATGGAACTAAATCTCATGAGGTTTCTGTAAGAACTGATATTTTTTTAGAATATGTAGAAAAATGGTACAAAAAAGTATTTGAGTTTTTACTCCCATTTTTTGAATCTAATATGATTTTTGGATGCCAAATAGATAATGAATCTGGTTTGCCTCAATTTGGAAATGCTCCTTTTATGTCTGACATGAACCCTGATACAATCAATAAATTCAGATCTTATTTAAAAGAAAGATTTTCAGAAATAAAAGATTATAATGATTTTTGTAAAAGCAATATTAAAGATTTTTCAAATGTATTACCGCCAATAAAATTAAAAGCAACTACTTTAGAATTTAGAGTTTATGCAGAATTTATTGAGCAATATTTATATGATTATTTAGTTATTTTAAAAGGATTTATAGATAAAATAGGAATTAAAACTTTTTTTTATTTGAATGATCCATATCTTTGCCAGTGGCCACATAATAGTATAAAAAAATCAGCTATTGCCCCTGTTGGATATGATGTTTATCCAAAATTTACCACTTCTCCAAATACTCATGATTTACCTTTTGTAATTTCATATATTTCAGAATATTTTACTTCTATAATGAAAAACGGACCAACTATTGGTGCAGAAGTTGGAACTGGTTGGTTTGATCCTAGAGTAAATGTTGCACCAGAGGCTACTTTACAGTTATCAATGAATATTATTGCCAGAAATACAAATATACTCTCATATTACATATTACAAGACTGTACAGAAACAGACGGAACACATTGGATTTTTAAAGCACCTTTAGATATAAATGGAAATACAACTCCAAGATATGAGTATGTAAAAAAAATTGGAGATTTTATTCATAAAAACTCAAATATAATATCAAAATCATCTGAACTGTATAGTTCTGTAGCAATTGCTGTTTATACTTTCCCAAGCCTTGATATGGTAAAAGCAAATATTAATTTTAGAAATGTAGTAGAAGAATCAAATAAAGCAATGTTACGTTTTAATGGAGCCTCATCAATGATGGGAGTATTAGTTGAATCTGCTTATAATCCGAAAGTAATAAACCTTGATAGTTCAAGCCTTGAAGAACTAAAAAAACTTAAAGTTATTATTGTTTTTTCATTAGGATATTTTGATAAAGAAACATATAAAAAGTTAAAAGATTTTGTTTATTCAGGTGGTAGCTTAATAACAATTGGTTATCCTGTAAAAGAATATGAAGATGGAAGTATTATCGAAAATAATGTTTTATATCCAGCAGAACAACATCTTAAAGATAATATGTATGAATTTGGTAATGCTTCTGTTGTATCTTCAATAACTTATGATATGGCAAATTATCAACTCTATAGAAAACAAATAAAACATAAACATTCGCTCAATACGATTGATATGATCCAGCCTATGGCAGAATCGGCTCGTTATATAACAAAATATGGAACATGGTTAAATGATGAAAAAGGTAAAAAAGTTTGGGCAAGTAGATTTGTTACTACATGGAAAACTCGACATGGAGTTTATCCTTTATTAAGATATAACAAAGATTCAGTAGCTAGTTATTATGTACGTTATGGACATGGTAAAAGTATTTTTATTGGAACAATGCTTGGTATTTTTTATGATTCACCTTGTTATTATACAGAAGATATAAGTAAACGAAACTCTATTATCGATTTTATGACTTCTATTCTTAAAGAATCTGGAGTAAAACCACTTTATGATAAAATTCAAGATATTGAAGTTATTTTTAGAGAAGAAAAAAATGTTCTTTTAACTTTTATAATAAATAGAGGAAATAAAAAAGAAATAAAATTAGATCATGAGTTTCACCTTTATGACACATTTGAAACACTATTTTTTGCAAAAGAATCAATTTTTGATAAAGAATATTTTGAAAAAAATAATATCCTAAAAGGTACAATAGATAAAGATGATGTTTGTGTGCTTAGTTTTTATTCTTTTAGATTATAATATAAAAAAATGACTAATTTTATAACAGTAAATATAATTCCTACAGGTGTAGGTGCTAATATAGGTGGGTTTGCAGGAGATTCAAACCCTCTAAACTCATTATTAGAAGAAATTTCAGATATCGTAATAACTCATCCAAATACAGTTAATTCAGCTAGTTTGTATTGTGCTACAAAAAAAACTTTTTATGTTGAAGGCTTTGCACTAGAAAAATTTATAAAAGGTGATTGGGGATTAAAAAGAAAAGGTAGCAACAAAATAGGGATAATAATAGATAAAAAAACTGAAAATAATCTTGTTCATATAATTAATGCTATAAATGCTTGTTCTAGTGTTTTTGGTTCTGAAATTATTGGATATACAATTACTGATGAAGAAATTGGTGCAAAAGTTATAAAAGATAAAGATGGATTATTTGATGGAGAAATAAAAAATGAAGCCACTATTTTTAGATCTGTTGATAAAATAATAGAAAAAGGAGCTGAAGCAATTGCTATTTTTGCTTTTTTAGAAAATAATTATCAACAAGATGATGAAAGCTATATAAATGGAAATGGAGCTGATCCAATTGGAAGACTTGAAGCAAAAATATCTCATCTAATTGTAGAAAAAACTATGTTACCATCTGCTCATGCACCAATAATAGAAAATTATGAAAGAAAAATAGCTGATCCACGAGTAGCATCAGAAGAAATTGGATTTACTTATATTCCTTGTGTTTTAAGAGGTTTACAATTTGCTCCCCAATTTTTTGATCTTTCTAAAAATAATCTTGAATCTAATATAATTACAAACAAAGATATCAACTGTATTTTAGCTCCATATTCTTGTCTTAAACATGAATGGGTTAACGATTGTATAAAACAAAATATTCCTATTATTGCAATAAAAGAAAATTCAACTGTTTTAAATAATACTCCAGAAACATTAAATATTTCTAATAAAATAATAATTGCTGAAAATTATTTAGAAGCTATTGGTATAATAATATCTATGAAGGCGGGTATAAATTATAAATCTGTGAGAAGACCTTTTTATATGGTTGAAAAAATATAAATGTATATTATAAAAATAAATAATTCTAAAAATTCGCTTAATAGAAAAAATGACTTAAGAAGTCTTTTTATAAAAATGAATGATAGAGTAGAAGCTTTGTTTTTTGGAAATGATCCTGTTTTTTTGACTTGTACAGCAAAATTACCATTTAATTATGTTTTAAAAAAAGTAAAAGATTTAGATTTAGATTTAGAGATTGTTGAAAAAATATCATCTGAATTTAGTATTTTGACATCTTTTCTATTAACTTATTCAGACAATGATAAAATATATGATTTAATTTATTTATGGGGAAGAAATCATTGCGAAGAACTAAACTTAGAAGTTCAAGCAATTACAGAAGTTAGTAGAAAAGATATTATTAATAATGCTAATATTTGTAGGCATTGTCATACAGAAACACCAACTAATATAAATTTTTGCATTTTTTGCGGGAATGATAATAATAGAAGTATTAATACTACTAAAGAAAAATTTCAAATAAAAATTAATAAAATTATAGATGTGAATATAAGAATAAAAATAGCAAAATATTTTACTGAAAATTCAGAAATAAAAGATTATAAAAAAATGTTAGATTGTTTCAGTCATTTACCACATACTTTTGAGATAAAAGCATCTATTGATGAGTTAAACAAAGTAATAGAAGTTTTAAATGAATACTCAATAGAATTTAATTATAATGCTTCAAGAAACGTGGATATAATATCTAAAATTTTTCAAAGTAAAGCCGAATTAGGTAATTTTGAAATAAAAAATGAATATTTTGATCATATTTTATCAAAAAATATTGCAGAAACATTAAAATCATCATCTTCACCTGTATTAAGAAAAGCTTTGACTAAATGTATTTTTGAAGTTTATAGAATGGTTGATTTTATAAAAACCACTGAAACTTCTGTAAAAGTTCTTTTAGAACCAACAAAGAAAGATACCGAAGAAATAATTCTAAAATTTCTTAATTTTATGAAACGTGCTAATAAATTAAATACTTATTTTGAAGAAAAAAGCTTAGAATCGATAAATAAAGAAATTCTTTTTATAAAAGATAAAGTTGAAAGATCAAATCAAGAAACTGCGATTGAAATGTATCGACAATCTTTAGAACTTAAAGAAAAAGAAATAGAAGAATATATGAAATTAAATAAATCTCTTGAAATCATCTACTCTCAAGTTATTTCGGTTACAACTCTCTTAAGTTCAATGAGAACAAAAATTGCTGTTATTGATACATATGATATTCAAAATAATAAAGGTGATTTTGCTGAAATAAATAAAATGAAAGAAAATATTCTTCTTAATCTTAAAACGGTAGAAAATACCTTATATTAGTGTAATATTCTGTAAGGGTCTGTCTAAAAATGTATTTTTTAAAAATTACAAGATTAAAAGCCAATATTTCTGTAGGGAACGTTTTAAAAACGTTCCTAAACAAACACATTGGATAATTTATAATATTAAAAAAAGAAAAAAGAATAAAAAAATTATATTTGGGGCAAAAGCACAAAAAATAGGGCTAAAAATATCTAAACTTCCCATTGCAGTAAAAGCAAACATTAACAAGTAATAAGAAAAAATTAAAAGTAAACTAGTTGTAAATGCAAAAGAAGAGTTTTTATTTTTATTAGAAATAGATATAGGTACAGAAATTATAAAAAATATGAAAGTCATAAAAGAAATAGTTATTTTTTGATAAAGCTGAGTTTCAATAAAACCAGTTTTTTGACCCGCTTTTTTTAATTTTTCTATATGATTTTTTAGTTCAAAAAAATTCATCTCTTTGGGTTCTTTTATTTCTCTTGCAATAGAATTAAGTTCATTAAAAAAAGGTAATGAATAATCTGAAAAATTAACAACTGATGAGTATTTTTTATCATTAATATTATATATAGTTCCAGTATAAAAAAACCATAAATTATTTTTAAATTCCGCTTTATCAGCACTTATAATATTTGATATATTACCCAAGTTATCAAATTCTTGAACCAAAGGCTTTAACATTGTGTTTCCATTGAAATTTTTTGCATAAAAAATTCTTTTTAAAATACCTTTTTCAAATTCTTGATAAAAAATATTATTTTTTGATATTGGTATATTATTTTTATATTGAGCATAAAACATTTTTTTTGAAAAATTATTATTTGATTTACTTACAATAAAATTATTAAATATAATAGAAAAAATAGTTAATAAAGAAACGAACAGAAATAATCCTAAAAATAATCTTATTGTACTTCTACCTGAATTATAAAAAGCTATTAACTCGTTATCTCTAAAAAAACGGCCGATGCTTAAAATAGAAGCTAATAAAACAGACATTGGGATACTATAAAAAATCATTTCAGGTAAGCTATAAATAAATAGCTCTAAAAAAAGGTAAAAACTAATTCCATATTTTACAGCCAAATCAACCAAACCAAAAAAAACAAAAACAAAGGTATTTATTGACATAAAAAGAGTTATTGAGAAAAAAAAGTAACTAATAAACTCAATAAATATGTATCTATCAATTAGATCTGGTAATAATGACTTAATTCCATTATCCATTTTCTATTATTTTTAAATATTGATTAGATTCTTTTTCCAAAGAAAAGTCAAGTCCAATTGCTTTTACAATTCTTTCATTCCATTTTTCAAGGTAATAATATCTATTTATTGTGTATTTTATGGTATTTATTAGGTTTATTCTTGTAAAATCAAAAATTTTAAAATGAATATTCTCTGTTTCTAATTCGGAGCTTTCTCTAAAGGTGATCGGAATAACTCCATATCTTAGTGCTTTTTTTAAAATATTTTTATTACTAAAATCAAAAGAGATATCTAAAATCATATCTGCACCAGAAAAAACTTTGTGAAATTCTTCATCAGATGGATCTAACGACACTGCACTACAATTTGAAGAAAAAGAATAGTTTTTTATTTTTTGCTCAAAATCAGAAAGATTATAAGATAAAATAATTATTTGTATTTCCATTATAACTAAATATTCAACTATCATATTTAAAAGTAATATCTCATATTTAGTTAAATTAAAGGCAGGAATGATTAATATAGGTATTTCTGTATGAGATTGAAAATTTAAATCATTTTGGAGTTTTAATTTACAATATACTTTATTTTCAATAGAGTTCTTTGAATAGTTTTTATAAATCATTTTATTATATTCTGGTGAATACTCTTTATCTATACTTTGAGGTATATATTCTATTTTTGATTCATTTTTTTTGATTATATCTTCAATAAATTTAGTACTACTATTTTTTATTTTAATCTCTTCAAAAAAATCATTAGATTTTATTATTATTTTATCTGAATAATCTATACCACATTTTAGAAAATTAACTTTTCCATAAAATTCTAATTCTCCAGAATAGAAATATTTATAGCTTATATTTGCTGTTTTTAATATTTCAGGTTCAGAAATGCCTTGATGCTCAAAATTATGTATAGTTAATAAAAATCTATTTTTGTAGTTATTTATTTTTAAAATAACAGGTAAAATACCTAAATGCCAATCATTTAATAATATTGAAGCTTTAAACTCTAATATTTTTATTAATTCAAAAACACATAAAGAAAAAAGAGTAAATCTTACTATATTTTCACTATCATAAATAAATTCTCTATTATCAAAAAAATATTCATTTGAAATAAAATAAAAATCAATATTATCTTTTTTATAATGATAAAATTTGAATAATAAATTATGTATTTCTATTTCATGTATTTTATTTGGTATTATCTCAATTTTATCAAATATTGTTTTATAGTAAGGAAAAACTACTGATATATCTAAAGAGTAATTTAATGAGTAAACTAAATTATAGATTTTTTTACCTAAATCACCAAAATTACTTAGAGATTTAAACTCTACACAAGGAACAAGAATTTTTTGTTTTTCCATTATAGTTTATGAAATTTAATAAGTTTTAGATCTATATTATATACTCAAAAAAATTTGGGTGCAAAAAATAAATATAAGTTCGTACTCACAAGATTCTTATCTTTTTAATTTTTGCTCTTTACTTTTCACTAAGTATATATTTAATTCTAAAACGAAACAAAATCAGAACGCTTTTTATTAAAAGGTTTTATGTCTGTTGTTGATGTAATTAACAAAGTGCCATAAGGATTTGTAAATGCAAGATTTTCATTATATTTGAATTCAAGAATTGCACTAACATTTTTTTTAATTAAGTCTTTATTTTTTAAAGAACCAATTTCATAACATGTTAGAATATCATTATAACTATAATTACGTTTTACAGAATATCCAGTTTTAGGATCTTTTTTAGTACTTAACTCATAATCAGTAAGATTAATATATACTTTACCATCTTTAGACACAAAAATAGAGTTATTATCAACATCTATGGTACTATTTGGCATTTTTAATTTGATATAGAGGTATTTTTGTTTATCTGTAAAAAGCCCTCTGGTAGAAATAATATCAGAAAACATTTGTGTTTTTTCTTTACCATCTATTGTTATTGAATGATAATAGGTATCCAATTTATAAGTGTCTGAAAACAAACCATTTTTAGAAGATTGAATATTAGATATATTTTCAGAATCAGGAGGCAATAAGTTTTCTGTGTTACTATTTGAACAAGAGAATAATAAAGATGTAAATAAAACAATAGAAACTTTTTTCATAAGAAAAACAACCTATAAATCTAAAAAATTAATAAATGATATTATATCATTTTTTTAATAAAATAAATCTAATTTATAGCTAAAAACTGTTTTAAATTTAAAAATCAAAAATATTTTAGGTAAAAAAGTAGAAAAAGATGATGACAAAGAAAAAATAAAAATCCCAAAAGTGGGAGAATTTAAGGTAATATTTAAAAAAGGTGCAAAATATAAAATACTAGATAATAATGCAAATGCCCGAAGCAGTAATGGAAGGTTTTTTAGGTTTAAAAAAATAATTGATTTACATCAAGAATATCTTAAAAAAAATTGTAAAAAAGAAATTTTAGAAGATGCAAAAGATTTGCTAGAATTGAGAAAAGTAAAAGAATTAGAAAAAGATAATGAAAATATTCCTTTTAGCATTGTAAAAGAAAAATTTAATTTTAGGATTTAGAATTAATTAACATCCATTTGCAGTACAGACGTTGAATTGCAATATATGTACATGCGGGGTTTGATTCATTAAACCCTTTATATAAGTTTAGGAAATTCCTAAAAAATTACTATTTTAAATTATATTCAAGACAAAAAACTATTAAATGTATCTAAAAACTCTTTTTCTGGTAAAAAACCTTTAATGGTATTTTTATCATTTATAATAAACATAGGCGTTCCACTTATTCCAAATAAATCAGCTTCTTCTTTGTCTTTTTTAATTCTAGCTTTAATATTTTCAAGTTCTTTTTCTGATACAGGCTTACTTAAAAACTTATTTTCAATCTCTTTTACATTTTCTATAGTTTTAATATTATCTTGATTTTCAAAAACATAGTTATTGAACTCTATAGCCTTATTTTTATCGGTCAAAGCTATTTTTTCAAATAAATAAGCTAATTCATAAGAAACATCATTTATAAAAGGATAATGTTTATAAACTAGTTTTATTTGATTCGGATATTTATCAAATAATTTATCTACGATAGGTTTAGATTTAGCACAAAAACCACATTTAAAATCAACAAATTCTATTACTACATTTTTTGCATTTATATTACCTCTAAATGTATAAGTATCATCAATAAAAGGTTTAATAGCATCTTTTTTTATATCTTGAGTTTTAGAAGAATCTTCTTTGTTTTTATTATTATTTAAATTCGTATTAGTTTGAATAGAACATGATGTTAATAAAAGAAGAAGTAAAATTGATTTTTTTATCATAAAATTAAGGTTTAAAATATTTATGAACAGGATTATATCATATTCTATTCTATAATTACAGTTATTTTTTTTAAATAAATTATATTTTTCAATAAAATTAAAGGATTTTAAATCAATGTTTGTTTAATATCCATTTTAATAATTTTGTTTGAGTTAAATACAATTCCTTTTATAATATAGTAGAATTTATAAACAGAATAATTCATAATGGAAAAAAAAATGTCTGAATCAAATAAAGTAAAAGTAGTTGAATACGATCTTTGGGACAGTGAAACAGGTGAAGCTGATATTGTTATTGAGTTTGAAAATGGAAAAAAAATCAAAGCTTTTACTATAGATAGTTTTCATGATATTGATGATGTTGTTGATGTAAATCTTTCTCTTTTTTGTAAATCTTTTGAAATTGCAGATAATTTTACTTCAGAAATTTTAAATTTAAACGATAAATATGAAGCAAGAGTACAAGGCAAAATAATAAAATATATTAATGACGAAGAAAAAGGCGAATATATTGTTGTTGATGCAGGTAATATTTTTGTATCTATTTTTGATGATTTTTCAGAACAAAAAAATATTGAGTCATCTTATTTTAAAGGACAAGGACGACTTGATGTAGAAATTGTTGGTGAAGAGTGGTAAAATTTGTTATCATGTTATATGGAAACAATAAATTTAAATAATTTGGAAAAATAAATTTATGAGTGAAGCATTGTTTGAGCAAGAAATAGAGTTAAACGTTCCTATGATACAAGACATAGAAACCGTTGTAATGAATACTGCTCGTTCGGTTGCAAAGTTTTCTGATTTTGATGATGATCAAATTGATGAGATGAATCAAGCTCTTATAGAAGCCTGTATTAATGCCATAGAGCATAGCAAAAGCGAAGATAGAAAATTATACATAAAGTTTATTGTAAATAAAAACGAAATTACAGTTATATTCAGAGATAACGGAAAAGGCTTTGAAATAGCTAATGTTAATGAAAATCCTGATATAAAAGAAAAATTAAAATCTGACTATAAAAGAGGTTGGGGAATTAAACTTATAAAAACTTTAATGGATAAAGTAGAAATAGAAAGTGGAAACACAGGTACAATATTAAAAATGACAAAAGTAAAGCAGGAGTTATAATCGTGGCAGATGGGTTTGATGTAAAGATAGACAAAAGAAGTGATTTTGCAATATTAAGAACTGATGGATATGTAAATAATCTTGGGGGAGAAAAAATAGGCGAAGCTGCTGATTCTCTTATGAAAGAAGGGATTATAAACCTTATTATAAACTTTGAAAAATCTACTGTAGTTAACAGTATTGGTATATCAATTCTTATTGAAGTTATAGAAAAACTTGTTGATAATGGTGGAAAAATTATTTTTTCAAATCTTACAAAAACAATAGCAAAAACTTTTAATATAATGGGTTTAACTCAATTTGCTGAAATATGTGAAACAGAAGCAGATGCTGTTGCTTCAATATCTGGATAGGTAGAGGTTTTTAAAAAAAAATGTTCGGCGGAAATAAAGACCCTGATAAAAAAGGTGTTGAACAACCAAAAAAAATACCTTCTCCACCCCAATTTGGAGCTAAACCAATTATAGGTTCTCCTTCTGGTGCAAATAAACCTGTTCCACAAGTACCTGTAAATAAACCAGGAATGGATAATTTTCAAAGAACAAATAAAGCTCAAAGAGGTATTACGGCTCCATTGAGTTCGTCTAATTCTAATCTTAATCTTACTTCAGAAAACAGAGAATTCACTGAAACTAAATTTGATGATGGAATCGTTATACTTAAATATAAAGAGCCTCAAAAAATAGATAATCTTATTCATGATGCGAAAACAAGAGTTGGTGGAGAAAATTCTAAGTTTTTTAGTAAGGGATGGGTTATTGGAAAGGATATTGCAAAAATATCTCCTGATGGAACTTCAATTACTTTTTATCCTAAAGAAGTTTCGGAACTCGTTCAAGAGTTAATAGGATACCCAAGTGCAGATGATAATTAATATTGGTAAAAAAGATAGAGCAATTATATCGTGAATCATATAATAAACGAGTTTAATAAAATAGATGTTGATAAGCTTATATATAATATAAACTCGCTTAATGATGTTTCAATGGAAATTATATCTGATAGCAGTTTAGATGTATCACTTTCTAACCTTCTAAGGATATTAATGGGAACATTAGGCGTTACTAAAGGAACTATTTTAACTTATGCACCTTTTAAATTAGCTTTTGAATCAGCTGTTGTAAAAGGCTTTGAAGGAAATCTTTATTTTAGAGCTTTACCAAAAGAAGTTCCTGATATAACAAATTCAAAAGGTGTTTTTACTCTTGAAGAATTAGAAAAAAAGTTTCCTGATTTTGTAAAAAGAAATAAGCCTATGTTTGAAAAACATATTGCAGCTTCTATGTGGGTTACTTTAGGAATAAGAGGAAGATTAGTTGGAGCTATTTTATTAGGACAAAAACTTAATAAATTACCTTATGAACAAACTGATATTCTTTTACTTTCAATAATATCTAATCAAATAGCCATTGCTATTTCAAATTTTCAGTTAATTGATGAATTGAAAAAAACAAATGATAAATTAAGAAAACAAAATTTTGAACTTGTTGATGCAAATTATGGAATATCTGAAATGAGACAAATAAGTGTAGAATTAAGTGAAATAATAGATGTTCAAAGTTTATTAGAAACATTTTTAATGAAATCAATTCAATATCTTTCTTGTAGTAAAGCTGTTTTATTTCAATTGGAAGGTGATAGTCTTAGAGTTCAGTCTTCTTCAAAAATAATGAATATAAAAAATGATAAGGTTTTTAAAGTTGAAAATGCACCTGAAATGATAAAAAAGCTATTAGAAACTGGAGATCCTCAAAGAGGTGATGTTTCTAAGTTTTTTGATATTGATGCAAAACATACAATATGTGTACCACTTAAGTCTGAAAGAGATATATTAGGTGTAATTTGTCTTTTTGATAAAGAAAGTAAAGTAGAAAAAGAAAATCCTAATCCTTTTACTCCTTTTACAGAGCGAGATGAATCTATGATAACATCTCTTACAAATCATACCGCTACATTATGGCAAAAAGCTAAGTTTTATGAAATGGCAACTGTTGATGGACTTACTCAACTTTATGTAAGAAGATTTTTTGAGCAAAGAATTGGCGAAGAATTAAGAAAAGCTCAAAGACTTGATAGAAAGTTATCTTTGATGTTTATAGATATTGATCATTTCAAAAAATTTAATGATACTTGGGGACATCAAACAGGTGATGATGTTCTGAGAGTTGTTGCTAAAAAAATAAAAGATAGTGTTAGAAAAGGAATTGATATTGCCGCTAGATATGGTGGTGAAGAGCTTACTGTTATTATGCCTGAAACAGATGCGAATGGTGCAGTTATTTTAGCTGAAAGAATCCGTTTAAGTATAGAAAAAGCAAATTTAGATAATCCTAATGGTGGAGAACCATTAAAAGTAACTATTAGTATTGGGGTTTCAACTTTTCCAGATCATGCTGTTAATGTTCAGGATTTGGTGGAAAAAGCTGATATTGCCGTTTATAAATCAAAAGCTAATGGTAGAAATAGAGCTACTCTTTATGGTACATAGTTGAAATTAAATCGTATTATTTTTGTTATTATTTAGGTATTTTATGAAAAATATTTTTCAATTATCTTTACATAAGAAGTTTTTAACTATAGTTTCTACTATTTTACTTCTTTCTTTATCAAATATTGCTCCATCTTATTCTCAAGATAATTTTCCTATAAGCTTTCCTGCTGAAATAAAAGAAAAAAATATGGGTGTTAGTTTATTTTATTCTGATAATTTTACCTTAGATAATAAAATTTCTGCTCCTGAACTTAGAGCAGAAATAAAAGCTAATTTTTTAGAAAATGGTAACGGTGTAATAAGTGAAATATCTTTTCAAAATATGTTTGGTACAAATCCTGCCATAATTTCTGGATTAGTTCCCAAAGGAGATGCTTATAGTCAAGATGTAAGTGGTTTAATTGGTTACAGATTTTCTTTTTTTAATACCATATCAATTGCTCCGTTTGTAAAAGGAAGAGGCTTTGTTACTAGAGGTAGAGGAGGAGATAATATTTATGGAACCGAATTAGGCTCAGAATTAGAATGGAAAATATACCCTGAAAGTACTTTTGTTAATATAAAATATGGTTTGTTTTTACCTTTTTTACATAAATATACTGGAGAAGCAGATAAAATAGGTGCTTATAGTTTTTTATTAAATAATTTAGAATTAAAATTAAGATATAGATTTTTACCAGATTTTGAAGTTATGACAGGTTATCATCTCAGAGAAATTCCAAAACAATTAGGTACTAGTAATTTTTCAACCAAAGATACCTTTTTTTGGGGTGGGGTTTTATTAGGAATTGCTTACGTTTTTTAACGAAAAGTGTATTAATCACAAAAACAACATAACTTTTTGATAATTATATGATAATATAATCTTAATAAGATGTTTTGTTGTGTTTCTAAAAAATAAAGTTAAATGGCAGAGTTAAGGACTGTAGAAAGATCTCTTGATGTCGGAATGCTATCCGTTTCAGGTTCTATTTTGTCATTGCCAGATGATTACATCGTAATTCCTCACTTATTATACAACTCCCGAAAATTTTTAGACTATGTAGTTACTGTTGTTGGCCCAAATGGTTTTTTTCTTGTTTCATACCAACCTTTTTTTGATAACGATTTTAAAAATGAAAATATAGAAGATTCTATAATTTACCTTCGAGAATATACAATAAAATTAGCTGACTATATAAAAATGAGGAACATAAAATTAGATTCTTCTCCTAAATTAATAATTGCTGTTGATGATAAACATTTTACAGATATACAAGGTGAAGAAGATGACGTAATGATTGTTCCATTAAATAAAATAAAAACACTTATTACATCTATTTCAAAAAAAGATCTTTATTCTAAATCTAAAGTAAATGAAATTATTTTTTCAATAAGAGCTAACGGCATTTTAAAAAGAGTAAATCAATACCAAATATTAAATGAAATAGAAATATCAGAAACATATTGCACATATATGGCTTATGATACTATAACAGATAGAACTGTTTTAATAAAAGAAGTTAAAAATTATACTGATTCTTCAAAAATTGAAGATTTAGAAAAAAACGAAGTTTTACGAGAAGCTAAATTGACAATGCAATTAAAACACGAAAATATAGTAAATATAGAGCAAATAATACCTAGAGATAACTCTTTGTACATAATAATAGAATGGATAGAAGGAGCCAAAAATATTAGACAAATAATAAATTCTAATAAATATGGTTTTGGAATAGAAACAACAAAAGTAATTATTAATCAAATATGTTCCGCTCTTGAGCATTGTCATTCAAAAGGAATTGTTCATAGAAATATTCGCCCAGAAAATATTTTAATAACAGATGATTATTTAATAAAAATAACCAATTTTGAATTGGCAAAAAAATCTGACATTCATACTAGAAATACATTTGATCTTAAACAAATGATGAAAGAGAATCCTTATGCTGCACCAGAATTTAGATTAAACACACATAATATTGACCAAAGAGTAGATATTTATTCTGTAGGTGTTATTTTATATGAATTATTAACAAATAGACTTCCTTATCATTTAGATGAAAGATATTGGGAGCCACCAAGTAAATATAATGTAGAACTAAATTCTATTTGGGATAAAATATGTCTAAAAGCATTAAGATTTGATCAACATCAACGTTTTGGAACTATTTCAGCCCTTAGAGAAAAAATAAATAATGCTGGAAATCCAATTGATGAACTTTCTACAGAAAAAAGATATTCATCAAGAGAGATTTATAAAAGAACTAGAAATAGTATTATTTATCGAGCGTATGATAATAAAAATCAAAGAGAAGTTGCTCTTAAAAAAGTTCTATTTGATAAATTATTTACTTCTGAGCAAAGAAAACAAAAAATGCACAAGCTTCTTTCTGAAGCAAAGCTTGTAAGTAAATTAGCCCATGAAAATATTGTTACGGTTTACGATTTTTTTATAGAAGATGGTGATGGTTATATCGTAATGGAATGGCTTAATGGAAAAACATTAAGAGAATATAAAAATGATATTATTGATTTTTCTGTAGAAGATGTAATAAACATAGGGATACAGATAGCTAAAGCACTTGATTATGCACACAGACAAAATATCATGCATAAAGATATAAAACCAGAAAATATAATGTTTTTTGAAGGAAAAATAACTATATTAGATTTTGGACTAGCTAGTTTTTTAGAAACTAAAAATACTGATAAATCTTATGGAACACTTATGTATATGGCTCCTGAACAGCTAAAAGGTGCAAATATTCTTGATCAAAGGGGTGATATTTTTTCTTTAGGAATATTGATGTATGAATTAATATATAATGGTGAATATCCTTATACCCCAGATATTATCATGAGTGGTTATATAGAAAATGTTGATCCATTATTACCAAGCAAAAGAAATATTAATATTCCAATAATGCTTGATTTATCAATAAAAAAATCAATAAAAATAAACCCTGATGAACGATACCAAAAAATAAATGATCTTATTGCAGATCTTGAAAATATAATTTATAAAAAAGAAGTCAAAGTAAAAAATGAGTTTTTTGAAAAAATAAAATCGATTGTTACTATTCCCAAGTTAGTAATGTTTTTTATGATTATTTCTTTAATATTTTTTTCTAGTATAAAAATGCTTCAAATGGAAAAAAAAGAAATTCTTGAAATAGAAGATATAAATATAACTGTTCCTGCAATTCCTATTAGTTTCTCTTTTGATAGAAAAGCAATAAATTCTTATGATTGGATTTCTGATCGTTCAAGAAGAGATGATGCTTTAATTCAAATAAAAATAAAATCAAATTATACTTTAAAACAAAGTTTATTTACTATTATCATAAAAAATAGCTCAAATGATAGTATAAACTTTTTTAATATAAATAATCCAGAAAAAAATATAATTATAAAAGACAATTTAGGAAATAATTATTCTTCAAAAATTCTTTTGAATACAGTTTCACAAGAGCTTTTAAAAATAAAACCTAGTTCAGAATCAGAAGGATCTTTTATATTAGATACATTAGCATCTGAAAAAGCAAGTAAAATAGATGTAAGATTAATGGAAAATAATGGAAAAAGAAGAAGTTTTTTTGTTACGTTAGATAAACAATAACTTTAATTGTTTTTTCTTAATAATTATTATATAATAACTCATAATGTTATTTTAATTTTAAAGAGATTCCTTTTTTATGAAAAATTTTACAAAATATTTGCCTGTTTTATTCACATGTTTTATTTTAACATCTTGTGCGTCAGTTAATGATTCTAATGCCACCTTGCAAAATACAGATTCTCAAATATTATCATCTGATAATAATCTAACTTATGTTGTTACAGCAAGAGCAATAGTTGATAGAATGCCTAAAACTACAAATGTTTCTGATCAAGATAAACTTGTTAAAGATTTTACCGAACAAATAAAAAATTTAAACCGCCCAGCTCTTGAAGGTTTACTAAAATATTCGGTAAAAGTTTTACAAGAAACAACACCTGCTGGACAAGATTTACTTAAAATGCCTGTAGTAAAACTTATTCATGCTACTCAAAGTAGATATTTAGATGTTCTTACTAACAGTGCTTTTATGAGAAAATCTGATGATATTTTTAGTATTGCAATTATGAAAAACCCAGTTGAACAAGAAAAAGCTGTTCAAAAATTTGAAAAAACAAGTTTTAAAAGTGTTCCTAAAACTGACTTAAAATTATTAATTCAATATATAAAAGGTGAATTAGGTAATTTTGGAGACTTTTTAGATCCTAAATCGTCTATTTCTAAAAGATTAGTTAAAACGTTAGAATTAGCCCTAAACGCATAATATTTTATTTATTATAAAAAAAATTTTATAACTAAAGCTATACATAGTATTTTGTGTATAGCTTTTTTGTTTTTTATTGTGATTTTTATTATAATTATTACAAAAAACTTAAAAAAATTTATAAATTATGAAATACATCTTGTTCTTAAAAGGTTAAGATGATAAAATTAGGGTTAAGTAGGTTAAGTATAAATTAACCTAAAGAGAATAGTTTATTTTGTGTAACTCTATTTAATTATAGTTTTTATCACATAAATATATTATTAGTTCGTGTATATTGATTTTTGATTAAGATAGTTTTAAATGATACTTAATCAGATTAAGAAAAAGATAAGTAAATCGAATTAGATAGTTTTTTTAGTATTTAGTCTTTTTTATTTGTTCTTTTCTCAATTAAAAATAGTAAAAAAGTGTATTAGAATAGGAGTTAGTTTACTTAGATGGCAGAAAAAGTACTCTTAGTTGATGATGAAGAAGCAATTATAGAATCAATAGAATTTGCTCTTAAACAAGAAGGCTTTGAGGTTATCAAGGCTGCGGACGGTCATGAAGCATTACAAAAAGCTCATTTAGAAAAACCAAATCTTTTGGTTCTTGATCTTATGTTGCCAGAAGTAAGTGGATTAGAAGTTTGTAGAATCTTGAGAAGAGAACGTAATGAAGTTCCAATAATAATGCTAACAGCTAAAGGCGAAGAAATTGATCGTGTAATTGGTCTTGAAGTAGGTGCTGATGATTACCTTGTTAAACCTTTTAGTTTAAGAGAATTAACAGCAAGAATAAGAGCTTTATTAAGAAGAAGTAAACCAGCAGATTCTGAGAGTGTAGAGCTAGAAACAAGACATTATCTTGATCTTATAATGAACCTAACAGAACACAAAGTTACTGTTAATGATAAACTTGTAGAACTTTCTCCTAAAGAATTTAAAATCCTTTCAATGTTAATGTCTGCACCAAATAAAGTTTTTTCAAGAGAAGATCTATTAGAACAAGTTTGGGGACTAGATTTTTATGGTGATACCAAAACAGTTGATGTTCATATTAGATGGCTAAGAGAAAAAATAGAAGATGATGCTAGTAATCCTAAATATGTCCAAACTGTTAGAGGATTTGGCTACAGATTAGGTGGTTAATTTTGGCAAACTCTAACATAAAAAGTGGTTTTTTAGTCATAGATTCTAATTCTATAGTTCAGTATTTTGACGAAGAAGCTAAAGAAATACTCAATATAAATGAGGATTTGTTAAATAAAAAAATTGATGTACTAGTGAAAGATAGTTTTTTACTTTTGTCTATTAATGAAGCGATAAAATCAAAAACTGTTTTTACAAAAGAAGTTAAGCTAGAAGAAGATTTATCAAAAACCCTTTCTTTAAAAATAGAGCCTTTTAAGTTTCTGGATCATGATGGTTTTTTTATTCTTATTTCAGATCTTACCAAATTAAGAAAATTAGAAGATATGCAAAAAGAATTTGTTGCAAATGTTTCACATGAATTAAGAACCCCTTTAACTTCAATAAAAATGGCTTCTGAATCTCTTCAAATGGGAGCAATGAATGATCCTAAAATGAGAGATAAATTTTTATCTAACATACAAAGAGAAGCTGATAGATTAAGCCGTCTAGTTAATGAATTATTAGTTTTAGCAAGATTAGATAATAAAATTACTTTACAAACTACAAGATTTAATACTTTTGAAATGTTGGATGATATTGTTACTGTAATGAAACATCATGCAGATCTTAATGATATAACACTAATATCAGATTTTGATGAAGAGTTACCTTTTATCGAAGCAGATAAAGACAGAATACAACAAGTTTTAATAAATCTTACTGATAATGGTATAAAGTGTAATAAAAAAAATGGTGCTGTAACTCTTTATGCTAGAAATATAGGTGATAGTATTGAGATTAAAGTTATTGATACAGGTATAGGAATACATAAAGTTGATATTGATAAGGTTTTTGATAGATTTTTTAGAGTTGATAAATCAAGATCACGAGTTACTGGCGGTACAGGCTTAGGCTTATCTATAGTTAAAGATTTGATAGTCGCTCATGGTGGAGATATTTGTGTAGAAAGTGAAGTTAATGTAGGTACATCTTTTATAATTAAACTTCCTTGGAGACAAAAACGTTAATAAGGATTGATAAGTAAATAATATCACTGCACTAGAGATTTCGCTTTGGAACATCTTTACATGTAGGGATTTGAGTCATCAAATCCTTTATTAGGTTATTTAAGTTATAAAGCATTATTTTTTATAAAAAAATTAAAAAATGATATTATAAAATTTAAGCATATCTATTATCTAAGCTCTTATTAATGTATAATTTAGAATCGTTTTTTAACAATAAGTTTTTCTTTGAGGATTTTAATGAGTAAATATAAAAATGAACTTGCTCTCGGTGCTTTTACTCTAGTTGCAGCATCTATATTAGGTTATATGATTCTTTCTGTTGGTAAATTCCAATTTGGGCCAGTAACAAATGTAAAAGTTGCTTTTGATAGTGCTTCAGGAATCGTTAAAGATGCCGTTGTAATGGTTGCAGGAGTAGAAGTTGGTAAAATTAAGAAAATTCATTTAGAAGATAATAAAGCTCTAATGGATATTACTTTAAATGAAAATGTAAAAATTAGTAAAAATGTAAAAGCCATAATAAGAGCTAAAAGTTTGTTAGGCGAAAAATTTGTTGAATTTATACCAACTAAAAGTGATGATTTTCTTAAGGAAGGCGATATAATAAAAAATACTGTAACTCCTGTAGAAATAGATCAACTTATAACAACATTAGGTCCGTTAATGCTAAAATTAGGCCCTGTTTTAGAAAAAATAAAACCAGAAGATATTACAGATATGTTTAAAACTATTTCTGCTGCATTAAAAGGTAAAGAAGATCATATTGCTAGAATTATTACTAATGTTGATTCTTTGTTAGTTTTCTTCAAAAAAAGTGAAGGTAAGTTTGAAAGTATAATGGGTAATGTTGATTCTTTAAGTAAAGATGCAACTTCATTAATAACAGATAACAAAAGCTCTATAAATAGAATAGTAACAAATACTGATAAATTGATGACTAATTTTGGTGGACGTTCAGATCAATTAGCAAAAAGAGTTGATGTAATTGCTAAAAACTTACAAGATGTTACTAATGATTTACAAAAAAAATCTCCTAAGATAATTAATAATGTAAATTCTATAACTGATGATATTAAAAATGTAAGTAAAGATTTTTCTAAAAATAATCCTGAATTTGGTAAAAATATAAATTCTATAACATCTAATATTGATAAAATAGTTTCTTCTATTAATAAAGAAGCTCCTGATTTGGCAAAAGATTTATCTAAAATAACAAAAGATTTATCTAGTATTTCTGCTGAACTATCAAAAAAAGGACCTAAGATGGTTGATAATACAGATATATTGTTATCTAAATTAGTAAAAACGCTTAATCAAATTGATCCTTTTATGACAAAATTAGAAAAATTTGATGATAAAGAGTTAGTAAAAGAAATTGAAAGATTATTAAGACAAATTGGAATAAGAATACATTTATTATAAATTATGAATCAATACGACACACATTCAGCTTTATATGATGCTTTATACCTTGGTTTAAAAGGTGAAAAAGAGTTTTATGTTTCTGAATCACTAAAAATAGGCGGAAATATTCTTGAATTAGGTTGCGGAACTGGTAGAATAACAATTCCTATTGCTCAATCGGGTTTAGATATAGTAGGAATTGATAATTCTGAAGGGCTATTAAAAGAAGCAAATGAAAAAGTCTCTAAAATAAAAAATCTTCCTGGAAATGTAGAGTTTTTGTATGGTGATATGAGAGATTTTTCTTTAGAAAAAAAATTTGATTTAATAATTATTCCTTACAGAGCATTTTTACATTTACACACCCCTGAAGATCAGAAAAAAACACTTAGAAATATTCATAATCATTTAAACGAGAACGGGAAGTTAATAATGAATATGTTCTTTCCTAGAATAGATGTTATAGATTCAAGCATAAATACATTAGGCAATGCAATAAAACAAGTAAAAACACTTGAAAATAATGGTAAAAAAACGATTTTTTATGATAGTAGAACTTATAGTAGTTATACACAACTAATACACCAATATTTTATTGCAGAAGAATTGGATGAAAATGGTATAGTTACATCAAAGCAATATTTCCCATTAACCTTAAGATGGGTAACTAAATTTGAAATGGAACATCTTTTTGAATTATGTAATTTTAAAATAGAAAACCTTTATGGATGGTTTGATAAAAGAAATCTTTCTGATGAATCAGAAGAAATGATTTGGGTTGTTAAAAAATCATAATAAAGGGAATAATTAGTTAATTGAAATATTTTTTGAATACCTAGTAGATTTAAAATAATAAATGAATAAGATAGAAACACTCTCAATAATTATTCCTGCATATAACGAAGAAAGAACTATAAGCCATATTCTTGATAGATTAAAAGATGTAAAATTAGTAAATAATATAAAAAAAGAAATTATTGTTATAAATGATTGCTCTAAAGATAATACAGCTCAAAAAATTCAAGAATATATAAATGATAACAAAGAGCTTGATATGAAACTTTTTAGCCATGAAATAAATAAAGGTAAGGGAGCTGCTATTCATACAGGAATAGAAAAAGCTACAGGTGATTATTTAATAGTTCAAGATGCAGATTTGGAATATGACCCAGAAGAATTTAATGAGCTTATTCATCCAATATTAAGAGGAAATGCAGATGTTGTTTATGGTTCTCGTTTTATGGGTAGTAAACCACACAGAATATTGTTTTTTTGGCATAGTATAGGTAATAAAATACTTACTACGCTTTGTAATATGGTCTCAAACTTAAATCTTACCGATATGGAAACTTGTTATAAAATGTTTAGAGCTGATATTATAAAAAAAATTTTGTTGAAAGAAAAAAGATTTGGTTTTGAGCCTGAAGTAACAATAAAAATTTCAAGAATTCCTAATATTAGAATATATGAAGTAGGAATTTCTTATTATGGAAGAACTTATGAAGAAGGGAAAAAAATAGGTTGGAAAGATGGAGTAAGAGCAATTTATTGTATTATTAAGTTTGGTTTTTTTAGTAAATAATAATAAATGCAAAACATTTTAGAAAAAATATTTCTTAAACCAAAAACTTTTATTTTCTTTTTTTCTTTTTTTATTTGCATTATTTTTTACTTAATAATTCCTGAAAGTTACAAACATAATGAAAGTACTGATTACCTTTCTTTTTATGAACCTGTTGCAAAAAATATTGCTTATAAAGGTATTTTGATTGATGATCTTGAAAATTTAGGATTTCGTTATCCAGCAGGGTTTCCAATAATTTTAGCTATTATTTTTATATTAGCAGATATTTTTTTTATTTCTCATCAAAATGCTGTATTTATTTTTTCTATTTTGTGTATATCTTTATCATCAATAATTATATATTTAATTTCAAAAAATATATTTGGAGAAAAAAAAGCTCTAATTGCTCCTATTTTATTTACAACTTATCCCTTATTACTTTGGACAATAAAACAACCTAATTCTGAAAGTCCTTTTATGTTATTTATTTTATATTCTATATATATAATTCAAAAAATATTTAATAATAATGAAAAAAAGTATGAAATATATATATTAGGTTTTACTATAGCTTATTCTATGTTAATAAGACCAATTGCTATTTTATTACCATTAATTGTTATTTTTTTCTTATTTTTACATTATTTAAAAAATAAAAATAAGAAAATTATTGAATATATAATAAATTTTGCTATTGTCTGTGCTATTACTCTATTACCTTGGGAAATATATGCTTATTCAAAAATTAATAAAATAATTCTCCTTAGCTCAAATGGAGGTGCTAGTATATACGATGGACTTACTTATAATGTTAATTTAAAAAATTATCGCCAAAAAATTGAATACTCAAAAGAAATAGATGAATTAATGAATAATATAAAATCTAATACCTCATTAAAATCAAAACCTAGTGAAATTTTATTTGTAGTGAAAAAAGAGTTTTTAAAAAATCCTATTAATGTAATATATTTATATATTATAAAAGCTGTTAGGGTGCTATATGGAACAGATAGTCAAAGAAATGAAGCTATTATATCCATTATTCAAATAATATATTTAAGTTTATTGGCTTTTTGTTTTTTTAAATCAAAATACTACTATTCAAATGATATATTTTATATTTTTTTACTTACCATTCTAATATATATTTGGTGTATGGGAATTTTAGTTCTTTCTATAGTAAGATATATGGTTCCATTTATATCTATATTTTTCATTTTTACGCCAATAATAATAAAATCAAATAAAGAAATAAAAACTTAATTATGAGATAACCAAATATATGTTAAAAGTAAAGTGCAAATAGGTGCTATTACATAAAATATACCTTGTGGTTTTGGTATTTTTATTTTTACTATAAATAAAACAGCAACTAAGAAAAAAGTTAGTCTTATAAGAAATTCATATAAAGGTTTATTACCATAAAAATAGCTAGTATAAACTATAGGAAAAATAATAGCTGAAAAAGTAACTGGTAAGCCAGTATAATATTTTATTTTACCTTCTCCAGAAGTTCCATGAACATTAAAATAAGCTAATCTCATACTTGCACAAGAGGCATATAAAAGAGCAAGAACATAATCAAAAAAAGTATTAAAACCTAAATTGAAACTAATCATTACTGGTGCTACACCAAAACTTACTACATCAACAATAGAATCAAGTTGAACTCCAAAAAGCTTTTCTTCCTCTTTTAATGGTAATTTTCTTGCTACCATTCCATCTAACATATCACATAAACCAGAGTACATAAAACAAATTATTGCATAAGGCATTGAGTATGGCATTTCTTGATATGAAGAAAGAAAACATGCTGACAAAGAAAGGACAAGACCTAACATCGTTATAGCATTTGGTAAATTATATACACCAATAAACATTGAAAAATTCCTAAACATTAATTATAGTATTTTAGCATTTAGATCAATAATATTATTAAATTTCATAAGATAATAATTATTTATTTACTTAATTAACTTTATTTTTTTCCAAAAAAGTATCATAACTACCTTCATAAATAGTTATTTTATTATTTTTTATTTCAAAAATTCTATTACAAGTTCTGGCAATAAAGTCTCTATCATGCGAAATAACAATAAATGTTTCAGGAAATTCTTGCAATGCTTTTATTAGAACTTCTTTTGATGGTAAATCTAAATGATTTGTTGGTTCATCCATTAATAAAAGATTTGTTGGTGTTAATAACATTTTTGCCATTGCCAAACGACTTCTTTCACCACCACTAAGTAATCTTACATCTTGAAAAACTATTTCATTTCTGAATAAAAATCGTGATAATAAAAATCTTACTTGTGTTAAAGTCCATTCTGGAACCATATCATGAATTTCGTTTAATACAGAGTTTTCCATATTTAGCTTATCTGATTGATTTTGAGCAAAATAACCTTGATTTACATTATGACCAAATTCTACTTTTCCAGAAGTTGCTTCTTGTTCTCCAATTAAAATTTTCATTAAAGTTGTTTTACCAACTCCATTACCACCTAAAATAGCAATTTTTTGACCTCTTTCTATTACTATCTCTTCTTTTATAGAAAAAATATGTTTATCATCATAATCCTTAGAAAGATCTTTTAATGTCATTACAGTTCTTCCTGATGGTGGAGGTGCTGGAAATTTAAAATCAATACTTTGCTCAGTTTTAGGAACTTCAATTCTTTCGATTTTATCAATCATTTTTTCTCTACTTTTAGCTTGTGTAGATCTGTGGGCACTTGCTCTAAATCTATCAACAAAAACCTGCATTTTTTTTATTTCTTTTTCTTGTCTTTCATGTGCAGATATAATTGTTTCTAAGTTTCTTTCTTTTATTATTTCAAAATCTGAATAATTACCAGGATAATCATATAAAACATGATGTTCTATTTCGGTTATTCTTGTAACTATATTATCTAAAAATCTTCTATCATGAGAGATTAAAACTACTGCGTTTTCATATTCTTGTAAATGTTTCTCTAACCATTCAACAGCTTCTAAATCTAAATGATTTGTTGGTTCATCTAATAATAATAAATTTGGTTTTTGAAGTAACAATTTTGCTAAGGCAATTCTCATTTGCCATCCTCCACTGAAACTACCTACAGGAGAATCAAAATCTAACTCTTTAAAACCTAATCCTTTTAAAACTCTAAAAATTTCTCTTTCTAAACCGTCAGAGTTTGTTCTTCCAACTTCTTCTAATAAAACAGAATATTTTTCAATTAAACCATTTAATTTTTTTTCATCGGTTTCGGTTTGCATTTTATCTAAAACTTCATTTAGTTGGAATTCTAATCCAAAAACTTCAGGGAAAGCACTTTTAACTTCTTCTATCAAAGTTAAATCTTTTAGTGCAGGTAATTCTTGACTTAGGTATGTGATGGTTGTTTTTGGTGCTATATAGATACTTCCACTATCAAATTTTTCTTCTTTTACAAGAATTTTCATTAAAACGGATTTACCGCAACCATTTACGCCAATAAGACCAACTTTATCTGTTGGGCTTATAAACCAATTTACGCCATCTAATATTTTTTTCTGTGAAAACTCTACAGAAAGATCTGTTAATTTAATCATAATAAGTGTTACATCTAATTTTTATAAAAACGAAAGTTAATTATATCATTTTTTTTATTAGTTTTTAAGTTAAGTTTTTTGGTAATTTAAAAACTTAGCCCAAAAAAATCTTTAAGTTTTTCTAAAATATCTGATTTATTTTCTTCTATTTTTTTTATGTGTTCTTCTTTATCTATTTCTTTTGTTACAGATTCATTTTTTGCTTTTCTTTTAGCCAAAACATCAGCAATATAAATAGCAATGTCTTTTCTTTGATTTATAATTTCTTTAAAAGGGAGTTTATCTAATTTATAACATTCTATATCTGTTAACGCATTTATAGTAGCAGATCTTTTATCTCCAGTCATAAGAGACATTTCTCCAAAAAAGTTTCCTTCATGAAGTTGCCCAACTTCAGTCTCTATTCCATCATAATTTAGATGTACAGAAACAGAACCTCTTCTTATCATGTATAACCAGTGAGCATCTGAGCCTTGCTTTGTAATCATTTCACCTTTTTTAAATATTGTAGGAAAAATTTTTGTAGCAAGATCTTCTATTTCTGTACTAGATAAATTTTTGAAAAGCTCTATATTTTTCAAAAAATTAATTCTCTTTGTCATTTCTTCTAAATGTTTTTTATCTTTTCTTTCATTATTTTCTTCTGTAAGAAAAATAGAATATGCTGGTATAGAAATAGGAATATCAGACCTTTTTAAAGCAAAATAGATTAAAGTTCTTATTTCACTATCGGTTGGATCATCTTCTGCAAAATTAGTTAACCAATATCTTACGGCATATCTATTATAACTTTCAGTAAAATCCATTAAAATACAACTTATTTGTGGGTTTTCAGCAACATTATTTATTTTATCTTTTCTTAGAACATCTAATACAGTTTGTATTACATTTGTTGGAGAATATCTAAAATCTATATTAAAATAAATCCATCTTCTCCATTTAGATTCTTCCCCCTCTCTTCTTCCTAAAACAACTATATTACTTTTTGTCATTATACTATTAGGAACAATAACAGTTTCCCAATTTCTTGTTTCTATAGCTGTGTGTCGCCATCTTATTTCTACAACTTTACCACTTATTTTATCATCAATTTTTATCCAATCGCCTTCTTTAATAGAATTATCCATTTGTAATGATAAACCACCCATTACATTTATTAGGGTATCTTGAAGTGAAAAACCAATAACAGCTGTAACTACAGCAGAAGTAGCAATTAAGCCCGATATATTATATCCATGTTTTGAAGCTAAAAGAAAAAAAACAACCAATGACGAACCAGCAGTAATGAGATCTTGTAGTATCAAAGGTAACATAATACTTATTTTTGGTAAGGTAACTTTAAAAATAAGAATAGATATCGTGCTTAATAAACCTAAAAACCCAAAAAACTGACTAATAACTTTTATATCATAATGGATATTAGAATAGTTCAAAATATCTAATATAATTGATACAATTAATAAAATCAAATGAGTAACAATTAACATACCATTACTTATTAACTTACTTTTTTTATTGTAACCTAATAAAATAATAATAAACGAGGCTAATAAATATAGAAAAACTATTAAAAATGAATTATTTTGTATTAAGGATTCGTATATTTTATCAAACATTAAACTGCTTCTTGAACTTTAATTTCTTCTTTTTGTGCTAAAAATCTTACAGATAAAACAACAACAATTGCACCTAAAAAACTTGCTGTTATATAAGGATATTGATAACCAGCTACTTTAAAAATATATCCACCCCAAAGTGGGCCAAATATCCTAGCAAAACTTCCAAGTGATTGAGATACACCAAGTGTAACACCAACTATATTTTTATCAGTTTTTTGACTTATCATACTTGTTAAACATGGATTCATTACACTATTTCCAAAAAAGATTAAACCTGTAACAACAAAAACTAAGAAAATATTTGGCATATATGGCATTAAACCTAAACCAACTGTCATACAAATAGATGATATTACTAATAGTTTTTTCTCACTATATTTTCTAGTTAATTTTCCTACCAAAAATCCTTGAACTATTGCAGAACATATACCAAAATATGCAAAAACCCAAGCATTTTCTTT
>JBBTGK010000309.1:0-5704 GCA_038060635.1 Cyanobacteriota bacterium
GCTTATTACATGTTCCATGATATATAAAACCTGGAATATTACCTACAAAACTATTAATAGTTTTTTCTGAAGCTTTATTTTTATATTTAATGATATTTTCTTCTACTTTACTTCTAAAAATATCAATTTCTTTAGTAGATGAAAAAATTATTTCAGAAAGAAAACTAATGTGCATTTTTATTCCTATATTATCTTTATCTATTTCAAGGTATTTTTTATAAAATTTTTTAGCTTTATCAATTTTACCTAATTCTTCATAGCAAATAGCAATTCTTTTATGTACTTCCTTATTATTTAGTTTTTTATCTATACATATTTGATAATTTTTTATAGCCTCATCAAATTTTCTTAAATTTTCATAAATATAAGCAATACTATAATAAACTTCTAAAAAATCGGGTTTTATATTAGTTATTTCATTATAAGATTTTATAGAGTTTTCATAATCACCTATTTCAAAAAAACAATTTCCAATATTATATAAAGAAAGATGATCATTTTTATTAGTTTTAATACATTCATTATATAAATCTATAGCTTTAGAGTAATTTTTGTTATTTTTTAAAATATTTGCTAAATTATATTTAGCAGTTGTGTAATTATTATCTATTTCTAAAGCTTTTTTTAAAATTTCTATAGCCGTATTAATATCACCTTTTCTTCTTAAAATTTCACCTAAATTTGAATAATGTAAAGGATTTGGATTTTTAGAAAAATTTATAGTTAAATTTGCATATTTTTCAGCTAAATCAAGATTTCCTAATTGAGTTTCAACAATACCTAATAAATGAAATGTTTCAGATGAATTTGAATATTTTTTTGTTATTTCTTCCAAAAGATATTTTGCCTGTCTTATATTTCCAAGCTTAATAAAATTTAAAGCCGTGTCATAAAGATTGTTGTACCTATCTTCTAAAAAAATTTTTACCATATTTTTTATAAAATTGAGTTATAATTAATTTTCTTATATTCATATATTTTATATTTTAAATGAAAAAAAAATTTGTTTTTAAATTAAATCTTATCTTATTTATAGTTGCTATTTTTTCTTATCAATCAGCTTTTGCAAAAGATTTTACTAAACATGTAATTATAATTAGTATTGATGGATTAAGACCAGATGTTCTTTTAACTACAAAAACACCTCATTTAAATGAACAATGGAAAAAAGGAAGTTATTCTTTTAAAGCTCAAACAATTGTTCCTAGCCTTACATTACCGTCTCATACATCTATGCTTACAGGTGTTACTTTTGAAAAACATAAAGTTGATTGGAATGATTTTGATAAAAATAAATCTATAACTGTAAAAACTATTTTTGAATATGCCAAAGAAAAACAACTATCAACAGCAATGTTTGTTGCTAAAGAAAAATTTAAACATTTTAATAAAAATAATTCTTTGGATATTTTTTCTAAGCCTGTGTATGATTTCAAACTTGTTTTGGCTTCGGCAGAAAAACATATTTTAGAATCTAAACCAAATTTAAGTTTTATTCATCTTGCAGAAATAGATGGAACAGGTCATATTTTTGGTTGGGATAGCTTTATACAAAGAGGTATGTTAGAAACAATGGATAAACCTATTGGTGATTTTTTAGCTAAAATAAAAGAAAATATTTCAGATGCTGTAATAATAATAACTTCTGATCATGGTGGTCATTGTGTTTTTCATGGTTCATCAGAGTCTATTGATACAACAATCCCTTGGATAGCAATTGGCAAAAATATAAATATAAATTATGAAATTAAACAAAAAATAAATACTTATGATACAACTTCTACTGCTCTGTGGCTTTTAGGGCTAGAAGAAAATAATATTGATGGTGTTCCAATAAAGGAAATAATAGAAAATAATGTTTTTTAATTTTGTTAGTAAAAAAAAATATCTATTTTTGATTTTTGCAATAACTACTTTATCTTTTAGTTGTGCAAGAACTGCAACTGTAAAAGAATCAAAAAAAACAATTCAAATTACTTTTACTGTTCAAGGTAATTTTCAAATAAGAAATGATTTAGGTTATTATGTTGTATTTAATGCTCCTGAACCAAAAAATAATGTTTTTAGAGTTGCTGAAAAAGATGGCCCAAGAATGAATGGTTCAAAAGATAATTCTCCTATAAGTTCTTATGAATATAAAACACCATTTACAGGGAAATATCCAACAGATACAGACGAATCTATTTGGACAGACTTTTTTTATATAGGTTTGTCTCCTGTTAATACTGGTTTTGTAATAAAACAGGGTAAAAAAAATGATCTTGGCGAAATAACAATAGTAGAAAATAATTTTCAGACTATAAGCCCAAATAGTATTTTATCTGGTTCAAACGGATTTAGACTTGAATTTAAATTAGATCAATTAAGTCAATTAAAAGTCCAAAATCTTAAAAATATTACCTGTAACATTGGTATAAGTAATTCTATTGATAATGGATTAGGTCAAGTTTTTGATTATTGGACTTCAAATAGCCCTTTTTCAATAGAATTGGAAAAAAATAAACAAGTAATTTTACAAAAATTTTCTCCTGCTATAATGAAAAAAATTCAAAATAGACCAGATCCTGTTCTTCCTAATAATGTTTCGCTTCAAGATATAACTTTAAAAGATATAACTATTAACATTAATGGAGCTTAATAAAATAAATAAATGAAAATAAATATTGTTAGTATGGGTAAAATTAAAGAAGATTCATTTAATACTCTTATAAAGGAATATATTAAAAGAATATCACCTTATTCTACTATAATTAGAAAAGAATTAGAAGATGAAAAAATTATCAGTTCTCAAAAAATTGATCTTATAAAAGAAAAAGAAGGTGATAAAATTATTAAAGCTCTTTCTCCAAATTCTTATAAAATAGCACTAACTGAACAAGGTAAAAACTTATCATCAGAAGAATTAGCTATTTTTGTAAAAGAATCATTAATAAATTCAGGAAAAGCTGAAATTAGCTTTATAATAGGTGGAGCATTAGGATTATCAGAAAAAGTTTTAGATTCGGCAGATTATAAATTATCTTTATCAAAAATGACTTTTACTCATCAAATGGTGTATGTTTTTTTACTTGAACAAATATATCGCGCTTTTAAAATAATTAATGGAGAGCCATATCATAAATAAATCCTGACTTTATATTTCTATAAAAATAAAATGACATACTGTCTAGGAAAATTAAAGCAAAAAACAAGGGTACTTTAGTCCCTTGTTTTTGCCTTAAATAATTCTAATTCTTTTTATTTATTTTCTATTTTTGCAAATCAAGTTCTTCTACTTTTATTTCAATATTTGCAAAAGTTTCTGTTTTAGGTTCAGAGCCTTCAGTTGATGTTGTTACAAATGCAGAACCATCAGTTTTTTCTTCAACAGCTACAGATGTTTTGGTAACAGGATCTGTAATTGTTGTTTTAGGAACGCCTCCAGTTATTACTATATTAATATCATGAGTTGTAACTTTTCCATCTTTTTGAGTTATTACCATTGTACCTTTTGCAGTTCCGTTTCCTGAAGCATCAAGGTTTGTTTCTTTATTAATTTCACGTTTTCTGCCATCTTTCCATTGAACTAAAGAAGAAAAAACTATTTTTTTAGAATTATCATCATTAACTGTAACTGTTCTTTTTACGGTTCTATCAAAGTTTTTATGTGTTGATGTTAATTCATGAGATGAATTTTCAAGTTTTTCATTATCTAAAGTTCTAACATTAACTATGTTTCTTTTAACACCAGTTCTTTTATTTTCAAATTCAATTGTAGCTGTTTTTGTAATACTTCCATCTTCATTTTTTACTTCATTTACATCAGATGTTCTTACTATATTATTTTTTCTTTTTAATTTATCTAACTGTGTTTTAGCAACTTCTTTAACAGCTTTAAAATTATCTTTTAATTTTGTTTTATCTATAACAAGAGCTCCAGATTCATTTCTTGTTACTGCTCCATTACCAAGTATTGCTTTTTTTATTTCTTTTCTTGGTTTAACTACTAAATTTGCTTTTGTATTAGTTAATATTGCTTTTGTTGCAAAAGCTGGATCAGATGATAAAGAGGTATCAGAATCTTCTAAATATTTTTCATCTTCAGAATCCATTAATAAAGCTTCCTGAACTTCCGATGAGAAATTTTGAGCAGTTGGCTTTGCAGTTGCAGCAGCATAATCAACAACAGTGCTTGTTGCTACAGGTGTTGTTGTGTTTGTTGTTGAATTTGTTCCTGTTGTTGTGCCAGTAACAGCTGGTTTAGAATCTGTCATTGCATTAGTAACAGGTGCTTGACAACCAGATAAAGAACCTACTCCAATTAGAAGAGCTAATGAAATTCCTAAAAATTTGTTGTTGTTCATTTTTTTTATTACCTTTTAAAACATAAATTTTTTATATAATCTAATCATAAAGCATAGGAGTTTACATTATAGATTACAAAAAAACTAAAAAAAAATGTAAGCTGTTTACATGATTATATTTTAAAATTTTTTTTGTTTTTATATAATTTTGTCAACATATTTTTTACACTTTCCCATTCATTAGAAATAATACTATAATATGCAGAATTTCTATTAGTTCCATTATCTCTTAGCATATCATTCCTTAGAATACCTTCATATTTAGCACCTATTTTTTCTATTGCTTTTCTAGAGCGTAAATTATTTTCATCTGTTTTTAATTGAACTCTAAGTGTATTTAATTTTTCAAAACAAAATGATAAAAGTAGTAATTTACATTCTAAATTAACTTCTGTCGCCCAATAATCAGGATGTAACCAAGTCCAACCGATTTCAAGCTTTTTATGATTAAGTTGAATATCCATTAATCGAGTACTACCAATAATTTTTTTATCAATTTTGTGAAAAATAACAAATGGAAATTGAGTTCCCTGTTCTTTTTCAATTAAAGCATTATCTAATGCTTTCAAAAATTTATCTGAATCGGTTCCATCAAAAACATAAAATTCCCATATTCTTTTATCTTTAGAAATTTTTTCAAGTTCATCAAAATGCTCTTTTTCTAAAGGTAATAATTCAATTATTTCTCCTGTTAAAAAAGTATTATTTTTAACCCAATTAGACATATATAACTCAAATATCCTTTTAATATTATAACTATTATTTTTTAGACTAAATTTATTCTACTTTAAAAACTTGTACTCTACTATTCATTCTATCTAAAACAAATATTTCAAGATTATCACTTATAGAAATACTTTCAGGTTCATTAAATTTACCATTTTCTATTCCTTTGCTACCAAATTGATAAATAAAATTTCCATTATTATCAAAAATTTCAATTCGATGTGTTAATTTATCTGTAATATAAATATTTTCAAAAATATCTAATGAAATACTTCTTGGTACACTAAAAAAACCTTCATTTGCTCCTCTTTTTCCAAAACTAAATAAAGCTCTTCCTTCTTTACTATTAACTTGAACTTTAGGAATAGAATTATCCAAAACAAAAAGTCTATGGTTTATATAAGATAAAGAAAAAGGTGATTTATATTCGCCTTCTCTTCCAATATTTTTTAAGAAAATACCTCTATTTGTAAAAACTTTTATTATTTTAGATTCATAATCAGACACATATATTATATTATTTTCTGATATTGTCATAGAACTAGCAGATTTAAGATTATAATTAGAATTACCTTTTCCACCAAACTCAAATAAACAATTATAATCATTATCAAATGCTCTTATTTTACAGTCTT
>JBBTGK010000310.1:0-5496 GCA_038060635.1 Cyanobacteriota bacterium
AGTAAGATTTTATTAAAACAAACTATAATATAATTATATTTTACTTTTGGATTTTTATTGTTGAAAAATTATAAAGATTTTCATTTTAGAATTACTAAGTAATTAGTAAAAAATATCTAGCTATATTACTAAGTTCTAGACTTATCATAAATATTTCATAATCTCAATATATTTTAGAGTATTACAAAAACTTGTAATGGATGGAAATAAAAAAAAGAACTATGAGTTAGTTTTCATAACCCATAATTCAGAATCTATAATTAAATGTTTTATTGTAAGTTCATATTTTTTACAACTTCTTGTATTTGTTCTTTTGTAAGAGCTTGTTTTATTATAGCTACACCATATACAGTACCTTTATAGCTATCTAAAGATGTTGCATTTGTTATATCATTATTTGATATATAATTACCTATAAATAAATCATGAAAAGAATTTTGAATATAATTTGGATATTGTACTCCAGATAGTCCATTTGGGTCTTGATATAATGTAAATGTTCCTTCTACTCCATTTTTCATTATTATAAACTTATTATTATCTAAATCTAATGATGTACTGATTGCATGAACTTGTTCTTGTTGTCCTTGTATATCATAATCTGATGTTCCTTCAAAATTTACATAACCTAAATCACCATTATATATTGCATAAAATACATTTTGATTTGTGTTACCTAAATAATATGAATTATTTATATAAGAACTAGAGTTCCATTTTGATAATATATTTCCTCCACTTAAACCTGATGATAACCCACTATCATTTTTTGTTACGACTATTATTGTACTTTTCCCATTTATTTGATAATTCCCATTTACATCTTTTTTTAGACCTGGTTCAAAACTATCATTATCTTTTACTTTTAATGCACCATAAGGACTATTAGTAAAATTAACACCACAGCCATAATTAGGATCATTTATCCATTTTGGGTAATTATCAACATTATTTCTTGTTACAAATTCGGCTGTATTATTATTACCTGAAGAATCTAAAGCTTTATTTCCAGAACAATCATTAAATTCAAGTTTTAAACCATAATCGATAGTTGTTGTTACTCCATTTACAGTTACAGATGATGGAAAATGTTTATTTGTAACAGGATTTGAGTCTGCTGGTAAAATCTCAATTCCATTATTAAAAAGAACATCATCACCACTGGCACTATTGGTTTCATGAACCCAAACATTTTGAACTCCAAGTGTTGCGTTGTATGGAACTTGAATTACAACATATTCTCCATTTCTTTCTGTTATTGTTAAGCTACCACTTATATTTGTACCTGCTTGAACTGGTTTATTATCTTTCAAACCTCTTATTGTAACAGCAAACTTTTCACCTCTTTTTATTCTTCTTATTTTACTTGTATCATTTGTTGGATTATTTTCTAAAAAAGGAAATTGAGAAGCAGGTGGTGTTCCATTTGGATATTTTGGATTTAGACCAATTGCTAATGAAACTATTCTTAAGGCATCACCTAAACTTTGAATTACTTCTCCAGAGTTATTTTTTATTAATAGCTCTTGTAAAGTATTTTTGATTGCATTACCAAGAGCATTATTAGTTAAAATATCATCAGGTATTCCATATATTGCATAGTTTTGAACAACTTCTAAGTATGTTAATCTTCTTCCTGCTATATAAAAGGCAATATTTGATAAATCTTGTGTTATTAATTGTGATAATGGAACAGCAATTTTATCACCTGGTACAACAACGGATTGACTTCCTATTTGTGCTACTGGTACATTACTTCCTGTGCTATCTTTTACTACAAGTACATTATTTACTGGTATAGCAGTATCTTTATATACTTCTATAGCGTTTTTAAAATAAACATGATTCCCTGATGGCTCTCCTGAAGGTAATTTAATTACATCTACAAAATCTATCTCATGTATTCCTAACATTGTATTTTTAGGAACTTCTACTACAACATAATCACTATGTCTTTCTATTACTGGAAAATTACCAGACATATTTGATGAAACTCTTACTTCTGCATTTAATCTTATATTACCAACTGATACTGCAAATCTATCACCTTCTTTTACTTTTCTTGGTGTTGTTGGATTATTTTCTATAAAAGGTACTTTTGATGATGGTGCTATTCCGTCTGGATATTTTGGATTTATGTTTATTGATAAACTTACTACTCTTAAAGCTTCTTTTAAAACTATTAATGGGTCTCCATTTGGATTTATACTATTTGGAATACCATTTGTTATTATTACATCTAAAAGACCATTTTTTATATTTTTTATTAGTTCTGGATCATTTAAAATATTATCTGGAATACCATATATTGCATAGTTTTGGATTATTTCTAATAAATTTAATTTTATTCCTCCTATAAGAACTCTAACTAAACCTTTTTCCATTTTTTCTTTTAGTGATTCGTTTATTACTATTCCTATTCTTCCACCTGGTTCTAAATTTGGTGCTGAATTTGATGGTACTACTTTAGCTGTACCATTTGTTGTCTCAATAGTATTTGGTTTTAAATCATTTTTTACACTAAAAGAATTAGTACCAGATGCTATGCTAATATCAGAATAATTTGATGTTCCTGTTTTACATTTTATTGCTATTGAATATTTACCTACTGGCATATTTGCAGGTTGAAAATTATTTTTATTAAAATGAAACTCTAGTATATTTCCTTCATTATAAAATTTTTCATCTCTTGTATAAGTAAAAACTTGTCCAGATGCGTTTTTCATTAATATTTGAATTGGTTCTCCAGCAGAGAAAAAATTTCTTCCTTGTAATTGTAAAAAATCTGTATTATTTATTTCTTGAGTTCCATCTGATAATGTTTTACTTCCTGATATTCCTGTTATTACTGGCACTCCACTTATTGCTGGAGCTGACAAAACTTCAAAACCAGGAGTTGATAATAAATTATACCAACCTGTAAAATTTACTCCTTTTTGATCTGCTGCCAAAAATTCGTAATCACTTGCAGTTCTTAATACATCTATTTTATTTTTGTCATTTGCATATATTGTTCCTATTTTTTGATTATTTGTTGTGTTTGAACTTAAGGTACCTGTATCTAATTTAAAATAACCTGGATATGAAAATGCTTTATAATCATTTGGATTTGTAGAACCTGTTTTTCTCTTTTTTATTGCTTCTTCAACAGCTAATTTTGCATCTATAATTTTTACAGGTGTTGTAAAACCATCTTTTTTCATGTTCTCATGTGGTTTAGCTGTTTTTGGAAAATTTGTTTTATACAAAATATCTTCTATTTCACTAGGTGTTAAATCAGGATTTCTTGATTTCATAAGAGCTATAATACCTACAGTGAAAGGGGTTGATGCACTTGTTCCTCCAAATCGGTATATTTTTTGAACATTATTCATATCTAGTGAATCTTCTTTGAAATTTGTATGACTAAGTATAGTATTTTTGTAAAAATCATTATTATTTTTTTTCAATAAACTAACATCAGGTTGAAATCTTGATACCAAATTAAATTCTCCAGGTGCCCAAACCATATCATTTTTACCATAATTAGAACCTAATCCATTTTTTAAAAAAGGAGAACCAAAAAGACCTTTAGCATCTGGATTCCATGCAACAGTATAATCTGTGCTACCAAAAGGTGTATAATCACATCCAAATGTAGATGGACCAATATTTCCAACTGTTATTACATCTGGACTTACAGCTGGAAAAAATTCAGTAAAATAATTATTTCCATTTATATTTTCTCCATAATTGTGTGCCGCGACAATAACAGATATTTTATCTTTATTTCTTGCATCATATATTTCCCTTTCTGCAATACCAACACCACTAAAAAAATTTATTTTTTGAAAAATATTATCTGTTGAGCCAGTTGGAATTACAGAAATAGCACCCCAAATATAATTTTTCATACCTTGATTTATCCCAATAATATCAACTTTTTTATCTCTGGCTCTTCTTATTGCTGTTGCCATACTAAATATTCCTTCAAAGCTATATGGTGCAACATTAACGTTTGGAGATGAACCAACTGTTTTTAAATCATTATTTTTTTCTGCACAGCAAGTCATAAGAGCATAATGACCATGAAAAAGATAACCTTCATTTCCAATAGAAAAAGGTGAATATTTATATCCTTCTGATGAGGATATACTTGTACCAACTTCATTACCTGTTCCTAAAAAATCTGTTGTAACATTATTATTTCCATAATCAAGAATTCTTCTTGATATTTCAGGGTGTTTTGGTTTAAAACCATTTGTTTCTAGCCAAGCAATATTAACTTTAGAACCTATAGACATATCCCATGCTTGTGGTAGGTTTGTATCTCTAAAACTCCATGTAACTCTTCTTGAGTTTTCAGCACAACTAGTCCAAATAGTTTTTAAATCTGTTGGTTCATAAGGTAAATCTAATGAAATAGCGTCAACTATTATATTTTTTATATAATTTTTATTGTTTACTAAAAAATCTAACATAATTATAAATGTTTTTAATGAAGCAACAGAAGAAAACTCTATCGAATCTATGTTTATAGGTGAAAGTTTATTATACTCTTGTAATAAAGGTTCTAATTTTTCTAAAGGAGCTTTATCAAAATCTACTTTTATTCTATAATATCCATTTAGTTCATCTAAAACTTGAGCATTATATGTTTGTTTAAATAGCTCTAATTTTGATAAATCTTTTAATTCTAATAAAACAATACCAGGTTCAAATTTTACATCATCTTTACCATTTACCATCATAGAAGATAATTTTACATTTTTATCATTGATTAAATCACCATCATAAACACTCAAACTAGATAAAGAAGTTGCATCAAATGGATTATATAATTGAGAATCTTTTTTATGTAAATTATTTATTCCATGATTACCAAGTTGAAATATTTTTTTCCTTGTATATTGACTTGATGATGATTTTATTGAAAAAGTCTTATTCATACCTGTATTTATATAAATTTCAGTTTTATAATCACTATTCTTTTTATTTTTTATTAATTCAAGTAATTTTTTATTCTTATTTAGTTCATATTCATTTTTTCTTTTTATATAATCAGAATCTAAACTATTATTAAAAACAGTATTTATTTTTGTAGGCATACAAGCCGACGTTGTAACTATAAACGAAATTATTGCTAAATATTTAATTTTTTTCATTTTTTAATCCTTTTAAATATCAATTTTATAAATAGTATTTTCATCAGAAAAATAAAATATTTTTCTTTTATTATCAATAACAACATATTTTGGAGTTAAACCTGTTTTTAGCCTTATTTTGTTATTACTACTCCAAAAAGTATCAAAAAAACTTAAAGAATAGTTTTTTATAAATTTACCTTCTTTATTTGTTTTACTAATACAACATTTTTCATGATATATATACATATTTCTTTCATCATCAAAGTACATATCTTGTGGTTTTTGGGAAGGGTAAGGTGAAGTTGTATATTTTTCTGTTACCTTTGTTCTTTTAAGTGTATTTATATTCATTTCATATAAATCAAAAGTA
>JBBTGK010000311.1:0-9616 GCA_038060635.1 Cyanobacteriota bacterium
TTTTCTATTCTGATTTGAGATAAAATAAAGCGAGGTTAATTGAATATTAAAATGAGCTGTTAATTTTGTTATTTTAGAAAATATTATGTCTATATAACTTGAAGTAGTTGATGTGAATTGATTATTTAAAGAATTTGTCTGTATATATCCTGATGCAACAACAGCAATTTTTCTTACTGTTGTTGAAAAAACATTTTTGATAGCCATAATTTGTCCTTTTTCATTGAAAAAATAACAAAATAATTATTTTTTTGTTTTAATTTTATATAAAAATTTTTAAAATATCTTATTTTATTCTTTTTTTTTATTAAAAAATAAATGTTACTAATAGTAACATTCTTTAAGTATAGCTCATTATTAATACTATTAGTTTATTTAAAGATTTTTTAAATATAAAATACCCTTTTTTCTAATATGAAATTATTTTACTACAGATTATTTTAATAATAATTTGTTTAATATTGATAATCCGTAGTTTAAAATAATCTCTACATATTTATAAAATTATTTATTGCTAAGTTCTTGATAAGCATATTTTTCAAGAATACTTAAAGGTAAAGCTCCATTTCTCAATATAACATCATGAAATTCTCTTATATCAAAATCTTTTCCTTTTTCCTCTTCAAACTTTTTACGAATTTCAAGTATTTTTATTTCACCTATTTTATATGTACAAGCTTGAGCAGGCATAACTATATAACGATCTACTTCAACTACACAAGCAGCTTCACTTTTACCAGTATAATATTTTAAATAATCGATAGCTTTTCTTCTATCCCATCCAAAAGCATGAATACCAGTATCTACAACTAAACGACATGCTCTCCAAATTTCAAAACTTAATTGACCAAATTTTGAAAAAATATCTTGATAGAAACCCATTTCAGCTCCTAATTTTTCAGAATATAATCCCCATCCTTCTATATATCCAATAAATCTTGAAACTTTTCTAAATTGAGGAATGCCTTCCATTTCCATTGCCAAAGCGATTTGTAAATGATGTCCAGGTACTGCTTCATGCAATGATAACGCTTCTATTTCATATTTTGGTCTAGTTTCTAATTGATATGTATTTGCATAATAAATACCTGCTCTTGTCATAGATATATCAGGAGAAGCATAATAAGCTGTAGTTGCTGATGGAGCTTGATAATCAGGAACTTTTTCAACACCATAAGGTAATCTTGGTAACATTTTGAAAAATCTTGGTAACTCTTTATCAACTCTTTTACAAAAATCTCTATAAGTCATTAATAAAGTTTCTGGCTCTGTAAAATAAAAATCTGGATTTGTTCTTAAATTATCTAAAAATTTATCATAATCATCAAAACCAGCTTTTTTCATTACTTCTTGTATTTCAGAAAAAATTCTTTCAACTTCTTTTAATCCCATTTGGTGAATTTCTTCAGCTGTCAAATTTGTAGTAGTAAGTTCTTGAAGTAAAAAATCATATAATTCTTTTCCATTTGGTAAATCAGAGGTAGCAATACTTTCACGGCAATTAGGAATATAATCATTTTTTATAAAATTAACTAATTTATTAAAACCGCCATATATTTCAGATTTTATAGCATTTTCTATTTCTGTTAATAATTCTTTTGAAATATCTTTAGCATTTGATATTGGTTTATAAAAAGAACTTTTTGAAATATCTTCAGGTAATTGACGTGTTATTTGATTAGGAACATCTTCCATAGCTATTTTAGGAACAGTTAAACCTTTTTCAATCCCTTTTTTCATAAGATCAATAAGTCCATCAATAATTCCAGAAAAAGAATTTATTCTTGAAAGATAGTTTTTATAATCTTTTTCATTTTTAAACGGCATTAATTCTACTAATCTAGAAAAATAATTATGGAATCCATGCATTTGATTAATTGGCATAAAATGAGTATCATATTTAAAACCATCTATATTATTTTTTGTTTTTAAAGAAAAAAGTTCATAACTAAGTTTATTAGATTCAGATAATTCACTTACATTGAAGCTTTTTAATTCCTCAAAAAGTTGTTTTTCAGATTCATAAGTATCAATAGAACCTTTTTCAGAATGATCACTCATTCTATCATTAAATGTTTGAATACCCATAAATGTTGCGTATTCAGGATGTTTTTCAAAATCAGCTTGCCATTTTTTTTCAAAAAATTCTTCTAACTTTAAATCTTCATTGCTTTTTTTCATATTATTCCTTTAAAATAAAAATGACCATAAAATATTCTAACCTAAATTTTTCTAAGTGTAAAAATATGTTATAATTGTATAAAAGTAAATTTCTATTTTGTTTTTAAGTGTTTTGGTATGTCAAAAAAAATAAGTTTAATTTTATTCGTTATATGCACTTTATCTTTTTCTTTGGCTTGCAGAAGAATAGATGATGAACAGCCTAAACCAGAACCTTCAAAAAAAATTGATAATACAGAAGAAGATCCACTTCCATCAGAGCCATCTGATACACCATCAGAGCCTCAATCATCAAATTATATAGAATTAAATATACTTACCCAAAATTGTTGGGGTGTTCCTAAAATAGCAGGAGTTTACAATGTAACCAAAGATCAAGATGAAAGATTTAGTAATATTGGTGATGTTGTAAACGGATTTGATATTGTAAATTTGCAAGAAACTTTTGGTGAAAATACTAAAATAATACTTGATAAAGCAAAATATATAACAAAAACTAAAACAGATAATGGTAGTTTTTTATCTTATGGAGCTGGTTTAACCTCTTTTTCAAAATTTCCTTTAGTAAAAAAAGATTTTATAAAATTTTCTCAATGTTCAGGAGCAGATTGTTTTTCTAACAAAGGGGTTCTTTTTATGAGATTAAAAGTTCCTGTAATTGGTGAAATTGATATTTATAATACACATTATCAAGCAATAGAATCTAAAGAAGATTTAAGAGTTGATGGAAATAGAGAATTTGGCATGTTACTAAAAAGAAATGATGTTGGAAATCCTACTATCATAACAGGTGATTTTAATTATACTAATTATGATGCGACAGACTCTACTAGCAAAGCTTTTGATGATTTTAAAAAGAAATTTAATCCTATAGATACATTTAGAGTAAAAAATAGACAAGATACAGGTTTTACAAGTGATCCATCTTTAAATGAATATGTTGATAAAAAAGATAAACCTCAAAGACTTGATTATGTTTTTCTTTTACCAGAAAGTAGAGGAATAGCAGGTCAAAAAATTAGCTACAAATTTGAAGTTTTAGAATCTAAAATAGTTAATAGTCAACCTGTAAATGGAAAATTTTTATCGGATCATTTTGGTATTAATACAAAAATAAGAATAAATTTAAATTAAAATCTAATTGGCTCTCAAAAAGAGGACGTTTCATAAAACGCCCCTACAGAAACATTGGCTTTTAATCTCTTGTAATTTTAAAAAAATACACTTTTTAGAGAGCCCCATACGTAAATTTAGTTTATATTGCACTAAATTTATCTTAAATCAATAACTAATCCAGTTGTAGAATATATTTTATCTATTTTCATATATTTTGAATTACGATTCAAATAATTAAACCAATCATTACTTATTTTTTTTGTTTTTTCTTGAGTTGAATCATAATTTTTTGTTCTAATAGGATTTTTTTCTTTTATATTAGCAGATTCTCTATATTTATTTTCTACATGTACCAAACTTTCATAAAAAAGCTCAGGATCATAATAATAAAAAGGTTTATGACCTTCATTTTCTTCAGCCCATTTTATATCTTTAAAAATAAAATCTGTTAAAGGAATAAATTTTTCATCTTTTTTAGATTTTGCAAGTTCAAGTTGTCTGGTTCCTTCTATTTGAGAAGACATTTTACCCATATATTGAAAAGGAATATTTACTTTTCTTACCCAACCTTCTGATATTGGTAATTCTATTTTTGAACTTTGAAAAGAAGCATTTGCAAAACTTGTACAACCAGCACCTTCAAATTTTAAAGGTTCTACAGGAAAACCATAATTTTTTTCAGCACCACTTTTTCTATATTCTTCAACAAATTTACTTAATGCAAAACAATTTTCTGGTTTTGTTTTTATCGCAACCCAAGCTAAATTATTATGTTTATCAGCTATTTTTAATCTTTCTTCTACATCTTCTTCTTTTTCTAAACTTCCATCAAGAAAAACAGTATCTAAAACACTAAGACCCCATCCATTATTTACAACTTGGAAGCCTTCATTACCACTTTGCCCAGTTTGACCTGTTGCACCTTTAGAAACCTCACCTTTTTTATTTTTACAATACCAAGCAATTTGTGCATGACCAATTGAACTTGCATCATTTTTTATTTTTTTAGAAGTTTGACTTTTTAGCGTTGTTACAGCTAAGGCACTTGGCTTTGACCAATCAAGATATTCACTAGATCTTTCTGCAAAAAGAAAAAGATAACTACTGTCAGGATCTTTGGCTATAATGTCCTTATAAGATTTTAAGGTATTTTTTGCTTCTACTCCTGAATTAAGGGATAACAAAAAAATAACTGATAAAAATAGCTTTGTTTTTTTCATAAAATATTCTTTCCTATAATCAAACTTATTTTTTTTCTTGTTCTCTGCAACCACGAGGTCCAGTAAAATCTAATGTTGTATCTTTATCTATAACATAGTATTGAGCAATTCTACAATTAAGAACAAGATCTAAAAGCTCAACTTTAGTTTTTCCACCTTTTATTTGAACTTTTGCAGGGGTTGATAAAAGCTCTCCGTCATTAACTATTACTCTACTTAAAATACCATCAGATACTATTTCTAAATTAAAAGTTAATTTTTCTAGTTCAGGTCTTATTATTTGATAAGCAACAGCATCAAAAGTAGCATCTAAAGGTAAAACAGGAACTCTATAAATATCTTTAGGATCGGCTACTTTTATTGGTGGTTCTGGATTCTTTCTTGAATTTTGAGATGTTGGATTAACACAAGAAAAAATTAAACTTGCGATAATAAAAACATATAAAAAGAAACTTTTATCATTCATAAACTAATTATTAAACAAACTCTATATCTCTTGCATTTAACATTTTTACTTCTTTTTTATATAAACGCATTATCATTTTTGCTTTTGAAAATTGATATTCTATATCAGCAGATAGATTCACAAAAGAAGGTAAATCAACAGGGGTTCTGTCTTGATTTTTTCTCAATTTTGCAGTAATTCTTTTATCTTGTCCTTCAAGATTATCTACACCAGATAAATATTTATAGTTTAGAACATCAGCTAAACTTTTTCCTAAAGTAACAAGAACTTGATCTGTTGAATTTGCACCCATCATAACAATTTCAGGAGTTCCTATTTTTTTTATACCTTTTGATAAAACATTTATTAATCCATCTAAATCAACGGTTTCAAAAAGAGGATCATCTAGTAAGTATGCAGAGTCAACACCTAAAGAAAAACAATCTCTTATAACATGAGATGCTTCAGCAGGAGCTATACATAGGGCTGTAACGGTAGTTGGAATCATAAAAGATCTTTCTTTTATTTTAACAGCCGATTCTATTGCCATTCTATCTGCAAGATCTATTGAAATTGTTTTATCGTCTACATTTAATGCGTCTGAACGTTTTACTATAACAACTATATTCATTAATATTAATTTACCCTTTACAATAAACTTATTGTTTTTTTTATTTGACTATTTGCTCTCGTATAAAAATGAAAGTATATTACACTTTTTCATGAGAACAAAGAATCTTGTTTACAATATTTTTTGTATATATTCTAATAAAAAGTAAAAATTGAAAAGCTATAACTTAAGAAGTTTATTAATAAACTTAGAATTAATTACTTTTTGCAAATTAATTTTCTTTGAATATATAAAAATGCAAACAAATTTTGTTTGAGTAAATATATTACTCATATCATAATTATATATCAAAAAAAAGCTTTTAAATACTTTCTTAAAAAATATTTTAAACTTTTAGTATTTTTTTAGGAATGTTTTTAAAAAGTTCTTTAAAAGCAAAATCATGAAGCATCATAAATATGAATTTGCAATTGTTTTATCTAATTACTCATAACTTTTTACTTCTAACTATATAATCAAGAAATAACCATTTTTTGTAATTTTTTTATATCATTAACATATTTTCTTACATCTTTAGGAAAAGGTTTTTTATTTTCCAAAAACCAACTAACATTTCCATATCCCATATTATAAGAAGCTAAAATTATATCGAGATTATTACTACCTGATCTTTTTTTCAGCCACTCAATGTATTTTAGTGTTCCTTCAATATTTTCTTCTGGTTCAAAAACATTTTTTACACCCATTTGTTTAGCTGTTCCAGGCATTAATTGACCTAAGCCCTTTGCTCCTGCATAAGAGACGGCTTTAGGCTGAAAAGCAGATTCTACAGCAATTAAAGATAAAACTAATTTAACATCAGTGTTATATTTTTTTGAATAAAAATTTATCATTCCAGATAGTTTTTCAGCATCTTTTTTATTTACTTTAGAACCATTTTTTAAAATAAAAGATTGGATTTTTTTATCATTATATTTAGAATAATTGGTTATTTTTTCTGGAATACTTGTGCTATTAAAGTTATTTTTATTACAAGAAAATAAAAAGGGTATCAAAAATAACAAACAAATAAATTTTGATTTGAACATAAAACTATCTCCATTATTAAAAACTAAAACAAAAAGCATTGAAATTTATTATAGCGTAAGAATTTATTTTGGAAATATAAAATAATAAAAAGCCTAAGTTATAAACTCAGGCTGGGGTTAGTATATGTATGTAGGAGGAGAAAAAATTACATAAAAAATAAAGATAAAATTTATATCGAAATACCTACTTAATAAAAATTCAAAACTATATATTTATATATTATAACCTTGTTTTTAATATATTTGTTGGTATAAAATATATTTAATGAAATTTTTATTTATAAAATTTACTATAATATTAGAATGAATACATTTTTTTTATAACTTTATATTATGGATCAAAAAAAGAGAGCTGAACTAGTAGAAAAAATATTAACCCTTGAAAAAGAAGATGCTCTTGAAATTGCAAAATTAATTATTGACAATTACAAAGCTGATTTCAGAGGAAACCAATATATCGAAGAGTTTTTAGATATAGCATCTGATTACGATCGATTAGGTGAGCCAGAAAAAGCGTTGAATATTTATAAAAAAGCTGAAAAAAGAGCTTTAGCTATAGGGGATAATGATTATTTAGCTCCGATATATGGTGGTATGGGCGTTTCTTATAACTACTTAAAAGAATATGAAAGTTCAGTAAAATTTTACCAAAAAGCCATAAAACTTTTTGAAACATCTAATAATGAACAAGAAATAGGTATTATTTATAATAACTTAGGTTTTGTCTATAAAAATATTTTAAAATTTGAAGAAGCTGTAAAATCATATATAAAAGCTATTGAAATATTTAGAAAAATTGATGATAAATTTAGTATGACAGCCTCATATTTTAATATTGCAGATATTTTTAAATCTTTAAAAGATTATGAAACAGCACTTAAATATATTGATAAGTGTATAGAATTAGATAAAGAATTAAAACTTGATAGTTTAAATGATGATCTAGGCTATAAAGATGATCTTCTTGTAAGACTAGGAAGAAAGAGTAAAGATCTCACTAAAAAAGATGAAAATGTTTTTTTAGATGATGAAGATGATGAAACAACAAATGATAAATCTGAAAATAAAAGGTGGAACTGGTTATGGCGAAAAAAATAATTGTATCATTGGCTTTTTCAATATTTTTTTGTGTGAGTGCTTCAGCAGAGCATTTATATAAAACTTATCCGCTTCATACTTCAGGGATAAATACCATAAAAATGTCATCAGATGGAAAAACATTTTTTTCTGTAGGTAATGATAATGCTATAAAAATTAATGATTCTGGTTCTGGAAAAACAAAATTTGAAATAAAAGATTCTTCAGGGCCATTAGATTTAGCTCTTAGCAAAGATGGAAACTATTTTGCCACAGCAAATTTTGATAATAGTGTGAAATTATGGGATGCAAAAAAAAATATTCTAATAAAAAATTTTGCAGGACATACAAAACCTGTTTTTTCTATTTCTATAAGCCCAGACAATAATTTTTTAATTTCTTCAAGTTATGATAAAACAGTAAGACTTTGGGATATAAAAAAAGGAACAGAATTAGGTAAATATTTTATAGAAAATGGGCTTGCAGACGAAGTTAAATTTAGTTCTGATGGGAAGTTATTATTATTATCCACTGAAAAAGAATATTCTATAAAAAAATGGGAATCTGATAAATCTTTAGAAAAACTTCAAACAGTAAAAGCTATTGATAGAAAAAAGTTTGGTTTTGAAAAAGCTGTTTTTTCAGAAGATTCTAATATTCTTGCTTTTCTTGGTATAGATAAATCTATAACAGTTTTTGATTTAAAAACAGATAAGGTTGTGAAAAAAATAAGTTCTAAAATAAAAATAACCTCTGTTTCTTTTAGCAAAAAAGGTGAATATCTTTTTTATTCTGATTTGGATAAAAATATCAATGTTTTTAACACAAAAAATTGGGATTTATTAAAAAGCTTCAAATCTTCAACTACTATTGATAGTATAGATCTTTTTGGTGCTGATAAATATGTTCTTTCTGCTGGTTCTGATAAAGCGGTTAAAGTTTGGAAAAATAATTCATTAGATAATATTTATTCATATCGTTATAATGAGCAAAATATAAACTCTGTAGTATATAGCCCAAATCAAAAATTTGTTATTTCTGCTGGAGATGATCCTTACATTATTGTTGCTGATGGAAAAAACTTACAAGAATTGAATTTTATTAAAGATAATTCAAATGGAATAAATTCTACTTCTCTAACAAAATCAGGCGATACTTTAATTACTGTAGGTAATGATAAATTAGTAAAAATTTGGGATACAAAATCTTGGAAACAAATAAAAAAGCTTAAAGGTCATAATGATACTCTTTTATCGGTTGCTATATCGCCAAATGAAGATAATTTTGTTTCTGGTGGAGAAAATGGAGATTTAAAAGTATGGAATTTTTCAAAAGATGAGCCTATAAAAAATCTTGCTTCTCATACAGATTCAATAAAAGCTATTTCTTTTAGTCCTGATGGTAAATTTATGGTTTCTGGAAGTAAAGATAAAAATATTATTGTCTGGAATACATCAAACTGGACAGAAATCAATAAAATAAAAGCTCATGATTCAGAAATTCTTTCATTGGCATTTAGTCCTGATGGTAAATATCTTGCTACTAGTAGTAGTGATTCAAAAATAAAAATATGGAATACTTCAACTTGGTCTACCATTGCTATGTTTGATAAAGCTGGCATTGCAAAAACAATTGCATTTAGTCCTGATGGTAAATTTTTTGCAGCTGGTACAACTTCAAAAGATATAAAAATTTGGTTTACAAATACTTGGGAACAAGAAACTCTTTCTGGACATCAAGAAAATGTAGAAACAATATCTTTTTCACCAGATAGTAGATATTTGGTTTCTGGTAGTTATGATAAAAACATAAAAATGTGGGAATTAAGTTTTTAGTAAATATATAAATAAATTTAATTTTTCTTAGCGACTGTGATAAAAGTCAATAGATAAAATAAAAAAAATTCTAAAAAATTTAT
>JBBTGK010000312.1:0-6281 GCA_038060635.1 Cyanobacteriota bacterium
ATATTTCTATAAAAGGAAGTATTCAAAAAAATATTTTATCTATTTTGAATGAAAATACAAAAGATGTAAAAAATGAAAGTAAAACTGAAGATAAAACAAAAACAAACAATGTAAATCTAAAAAAAGGCGACGATTGGGGTGGAGGTAAAGTTCTTGCCGTAAATGTTGACCCAACAGGATATAGAAATGTTAGCAAAGGAATTGAAGGTGGTGTTTATGATACTACTTTTGATGAAAAATCATACACAAGATTTAAATCTCAAGAAAGTAAAGGGAAGGCTCCTGCTGGAAAAGCTGAAGCGTATAAACAAAAGCATTTACTTCAAAACTTACAAGATTGTTTATCAGGAAAATCTAATCACGTATCATTAGCATTTGATAAACAATTATATGAGAATGGTACATTAAAAAAAGGTCAAAAATTTAGAATTCCTGAGCTTGAAAAAGCTTATGGAAAAAGTCCTATTGTCTTTGTTGCACAAGATACAGGTTCTGATTTTACAGGAAAAGGTTTTAGTAGAATGGATATTTGCACAAGAGATGAAAAAGATCCTAAAACAGGTAAACTATATGAATCAGATCCTAGATTAAATGAGAGTAAATTAACTTTAGTAAAAATGCCTTAGTAATAAAAAAATAGCTATATATAAAATATTTTAGAGGTTTATTTATGTCTGTTAGTGGTATATCATCTTCAAATCAAGCTTTAATAGCTGAAGCTCAAAAATCTTTTTCTAATGATGGAAGATTAGATAAAAAAGAAGTTGAAAATTTAAAAACAATGATAAATTCGTCAAATTTATCTACACAAGCCAAAGATGGTGCAATAAAGTTTTTGGAACAAACCAAAAAATCTTCAGATGGTTTTTTAGGAATTTTTGGAAAAAATATTTCAAATAGTGAATTAGGAAAATTAAAAGAATTAGCTAATTCTTTGGGTGATAATCCTATAGCAAAAGAACTTTCTATTGTTTTAGAAAATTCTTTTGCAAAACCATCAGGAGATTCAACTAAAATATCAAATCATAAAACTCATTCTTCTGAACCAGCTGATAGTAATGTTTCTAAGCTTTTTTCAGAAAAGAAAAGTTCTACAAAAAATACAAATATTTCAGAGTCTTCATCATCAGCGTCTTCATCATCAGCTTCTGCTCAACAAGTATGTTCTACAAAAGAATCTAAAAATCCTCAAAAATGGCATACATGTCAATATGATGAATATGGATATTCTAAATATTACGCTGATCATGGAAAAATGAAAGCTGCAACAGGAGGAAATTCGCCTAAAGCTGGTTTGGCAGGACAAGAACTTGAATGGAGAAAAGCATATTCAAGTTGTGGCCCAGCATCATTAAGTATGGTTTTAAAAGCAAAAGGTTTTTCTGGTGGTAATTTAGCCAATATAAGAGAAAAAATGGGGGAAAGAATGTATGCGGCAACAGATGTTGAAAATTTTTCTAAAGGAGTAAAAGCTCTTTCAGGTGGTAAATTAAAAGCTGAAGTATTGGATAAGACTAAATCAAATGTAAATAGCTTTCTTAATACATTAAGAAATGAAATAAGTAAGGGGAATATGCCAATAATGTTATCAGCTTTCATAAATAATGATGGTACACACGGTGGAACTGGTCATTATATGGTTGTTAATTCCGTTAATAAAGATGGCTCAATTGTTGTATCAGACCCAACACTTCCTTCTTCAAACCCGACTAGAGTAATATCTTTAGACGCTCTTACGAGTGCTTTTAATTCAAGAAAAAATCATACAGAAGATAATCAAATCAAAGAAGGAAATGTAATTATTTCAATAAGTGGAAATAGTAATTAAATAGAAAATATTTTTTGGAGTAATTTAAAATGAGTGTTAATGTAAATAATTTTGTAAATAAATCTTTGATAGCTGAAGCTCAAAAATCTTTTTCTAATGATGGAAGATTAGATAAAAAAGAGTTTGAAATTTTAAAAAAAATGATAAATTCCTCAGATTTATCTCCACAAGTAAAAGATGGTGCAATAAAGTTTTTGGCACAAACTAAAAAAGCTTCAAATGGTTTTTTAGGAATTTTTGGAAAAAATATTTCAAATAGTGAATTAGGAAAATTAAAAGAATTGGCAACTTCTTTGGGTGATAATCCAATAGCAAAAGAATTTTGTAAAACTCTTGAAACTTCTTTAGCAAAGCCTGCTACAGATAAAAATCAAGTTAATTTACCCAAATCAAATTCTTTAGAACCGTCAAGTAATTTCATTTCTAATCTTTTTTCTGGTAAAAAAGATGAAAGTAATATCACCTCTAAAAATGGTAAATCTCAAACTAATATTCCTTTTACTTCTGAAAGTAATAAAGAAAGTAATAAAACAAGTTTTAAAAAAGGAGATGATTGGAATGGAGGAAAAGTTCTTGCCGTAAATGTTGACCCAACAGGATATAGAAATGTTAATAAAGGAATTGAAGGTGGTATTTATGACACTAAATTTAGCCCAGAGCATCATAAAAATCTTCAGTCTAAAGAGAAAAAAGGAAAGATTCCTGCTGGTAGTGCGGAAGCATACAAAAAAGAGCATTTACTTCAAAATTTACAAGAGTATTTAGCTGGTAATGCAGATCATGTATCAGTTGCATTTGATAAAAATTTATATGCAAATGGAACTATAAAAAAAGGACAGAAATTTAGAATTCCAGAACTAGAAAAAGCTTATGGTAAATCACCTATTATATTTAGAGCAGATGATACAGGTGGAGATTTTACAGGAAAAGGTTTAAGTCGAATGGATATTTGTACAAAAGATGAAAAAGATCCTAAAACAGGTCATCTATATGAATCAGATCCAAGGTTAAATCTTAAAGGTTTGACTTTAGTAAAAATGCCTTAATAAATAGATATAGAATTAAAATATGTTTAAATTTTTTCTTAAAAAAGAAAGTTATTTATAAATATATCTATAAATAAATTGTTATCCTGTTATTTTTTTTAGAGGTTTTGTTTTATGAGTGGAACAATAGGTTCTTCAAATCAATCTTTGTTTAATGAAATAGATAAATCATTTAAAAATGATAGAAGAATAGATAAAACAGAACTCCAAACTCTAAAAACAATGATTAATTCATCTGATTTAGATCCAAAAGTTAAAGAATCTGCTATAAACTTTTTAGAAAAAGCAAAAGATGCATCTGATGGTTTTTTGGGAATTTTTGGAAAAAATATTTCTAATAAAGAAATGGGTGAACTAAATCAAGAATTAGGAAAATTAAAAGATTTAGTAAATAGTTTACCTGATAATCAATTAGCAAAAGATTTTTGCAATACACTTGAAACTTCTTTAGCAAAACCAGTTGAATCTACAAATCAAGTATCAAATCATAAACCTGATTTTTTTGAATCAATCGGAAATTTTATTTCTAAGCTTTTTTCTGGACCTAAAGATGAAAATAAAATTTCTTCTCATCAAACAGGAACTTCTCAAACTAATATCCCATTTCTTGGTGCTGAGAATAAACCTAATAATGATCTCTATAATTTTTATTCAAATCAAAATAATGATTTCAACTCTAATGGAAATGGTTTAAGTTTAGGGAATTTTGGAAAAACATCTGGTAGCAATAATCTTTATGATTTTTATGTAAGTCAAGGAAATGGTTTAAAATCTTCTGGTTCTGATTGTGGCCCATCTTGTGCAACTATGGTTTTAAAAAGATTTGGTGTTTTTGATTCAGATACAACAGGTGCTCAAGGAACTAGACAAATAAGAAGTTTACTAGGTCAAAGTAATCATGCTATTGATGAAGGTCAAGTTGAAAAATCAATAGAATCGCTAAGTGGTGGTGCAGTAAGAAAAACATCAAGTTCTGATTTTAGCAGTAGTTCTAGTTTAATTAATTATGCAAAGCAACAACTTGCACAAGGTTCTATGCCTATACTTTTGACTGGTTCACCATATCATGATGATGAACCTAATTATGATGGAAGACATTACATGGTTATAACAGGTATTGATCAGAATGGAAATATTCAATTAGCAGATCCCGGTGGAAAATATGAAGAAATGAGTCCTGAAAGATTGGCTCATCTTATGAATAAAACAGGCAGAGGAACATCTGTTATGGCTTTTAATACTGTTGCTTAATAATTAAGGAATAAAAATTCATTAAATTGATTGTAATTAGTTTTTTTTAATTGCATTTTGTGGTAAGGAACGTTTTAAAAACGTTCATAAACAAACATATTGGATAATTTATAATAGTAATCATGTTATTTAATTTCTATTCCTAATTTAAAATCAATTGTCTTTAATAAAATATTAATATCCTTATTACATTAAGAATAGAGTGTTATTTTCTTAAATACTCTTAAATACGTGATATGTTTAGCTTTGATTTTGTCATAATGGGAATTTTAAACTTGAACATATTAATATCAGGGTCAACAGGTTTTGTTGGAAATAACTTAGTAGATTTTCTTACTAAAAATAATCATAAAGTAATAAGATTGGTAAGAAAAGAAGAACCCTATCCAGAAAAACAAATTTATTGGAATCCTAATTCTGGGAAAATGGATATTAATAAAGATGAGAAAATTGATGCGGTTGTACATCTTGCAGGTGAAAATGTTGGTGAAGGAAAATGGACAGAGGAAAAAAAGAAAAAAATAGTTGAAAGTAGGCTAAAATCAACTAAATTATTAGTTGAAAATATTATAAAACTAGAAACAAAGCCAAAAGTTTTTGTTTCAGCTTCTGCTGTAGGCTTTTATGGTAATAGAGGCGATGAAAAACTTACTGAAGAATCAAAAAAAGGAAATGATTTTTTATCAGATACTTGTCAAGAATGGGAAAAATATACAAAAATAGTTCAAGAAAGTGGAATAAGAACTGTAGTAACAAGAATAGGAGTTGTTTTAGATGATAAACATGGCGCTTTATCAAAAATGATTTTTCCTTTTAAAATGGGTGTTGGTGGTATATTAGGAAATGGAAAACAATATATGAGTTGGATTGATATTCAAGATCTAGTAAGATTAATTGATTTTTGTATTTCTAATGACAGTGTAAATGGTGTTGTAAATGCTGTTTCACCAAATAGTGTTACAAATTCTAAATTTACTTCAACACTAGGAAAAGTATTGAGTCGTCCAACTTTATTTCCTTTACCTCAATTTGTGGGGAAAATAATTTTTGGAGAAATGGGAGATGCTTTATTATTTTCTGGTCAAAATGTATCTTCAGAAAAAATAGTAAATTTAGGTTTTAAATTTAATTATCCAGATTTAGAAAAATCTTTAAATAGGATTATTTTGGGTAAAAAATAATAAAAAAATGAATATTAAGAAGGGGCTGTCTAAAAAGTATATTTTTTGAGAAAATTACAGGGTCATAAGCCAATGTTTACGTAGGGAACGTTTTTAAAACGTTCCTTTTTAGACAGCCCCCTATGAAAAATCTTGTCCAGTTTGCATAGAAAGTAAAATATCATCTATTTTACTTTCGTTTTCCTGATCCTTAGTTATCTTTCCATCTCTTAACCATATTATTCTTTTTGTACAATTAGCAATATCAGGTTCATGAGTTATTATAACTATAGTTGTTTTTTCTTTATTTAAATCATCAAGTAATTTCATTATTTCATAACTAGTTTTTGTATCTAATGCTCCTGTTGGTTCGTCTGCTAGTATTAATGCGGGATTTGTTACTAATGCTCTTGCAATACTTACCCTTTGTTGTTGACCACCAGATAACTCTAAAGGTGTATGATTCATTCTATTTTCTAAACAAACTCTGGCAAGTGATTCTTTTGCTCTTTTCATTCTTTCTTCTTTTTTTACTCTGGCATAAAAAAGTGGTAAAGCTACATTTTCTAATGCTGTCATATCATTTAGTAAGTTAAAAGACTGAAAAACAAAACCTATTTTTTTATTTCTTATTTTAGATAGACTTTTTTCATCTAATTTACTTATATCAGTGTCATCTATAAGAAGTTGGCCTCTTGTTGGTTTATCCAAACAACCTAAAATTGTCATAAAAGTTGATTTACCAGAACCAGAAGGCCCCATAACAGAAACAAATTCACCAGCATTAATTTTTAAAGATATTTCATTTAATGCAATAACTTCTTGATTTCCAGCATTATATATTTTTGTTAGTTTTATAGCTTCTATCATTTTATTCTAAACAAGATTTTATAAAATTCTCTGCACCCATTTGACAAACTTTTATTTTGATATTTAAAGATTTTTCTACATCTTGAATAGTATGTCCATCTAAAAAAATAGGTTCATCACTTTTTA
>JBBTGK010000313.1:0-9581 GCA_038060635.1 Cyanobacteriota bacterium
TCGTAATGTACCCACTTTTTGACACTTTTTTCGATTACGAATTTTTATCAAAAAACACTCGATTTTTAACGTACTTATCTTGATTACATTATCCTATAAAAGATATTAGTTGTAAATAATCAATTTTAAAAAATATCAAATTAAAAAAAGATGATAAATAGTCTCATTCTCTTTTATTCTTATTTTTTTATCAAATTTTATTTTTACTTTTAAGAGAAAAATAATTATCTCTGGAGAATAAACTTCAAAATTATTAACTTATTATTTTTTTAATGGTTTAATTAATTATGGTTAGTATAAATATTAAAAGAGAGGTTTTTTATGGAAATTTTTAATCATAATGTTACAGAAACAAAATCTCATGTGTATATAAACTCTTATGAGTTTAAAAACTTTAAAACTTCCATTAAGTTAAATTTTAATGAATCAATTAATTTAACAGAAAAAGAAAAATTATACTTTGTTTTTTTAATATCAGATTCAATCTCTTTAACTAAAGAAGAAAAAATAGAGATTTTGTTTAAAAACTTAGCTCATTTTTCTAGTTTTCAGTTTTTTGAGTTAGTTAGGATTATTGAGGAAGAAAAAAAGAGTTTATCTTTATTATCTACTGAAAATAGTAGTTATATTAAAGAAGCAGAAGCAATGAAATTAGAAATTTTAAATGAATGGAGGCAAATAGAAAAATTATAAATTTTCTTTATAGTTTTAATTTTGATATGATGTAAAAATTAATTTTTTTACATCATATAACCATAACCAGAAGATGTTTTTGCTCCTATACCACCATCTTGTAATGCTTTTTTTAATAATTCTTTAGTTATATCTAAAAAACTAGTCATATTTTTAATATTAGCATCTTTTAATAATGAACATTTTGAACATGATATACTACTCTTTGATTTTGCTTCAAAAATAGAATTATTAGCAATATAAAAACTGAACTCAGTATTTTTTACAGTTAAAAAACTTAAAGGGTTTGGTGCATGATAATCAAAAGGTAACTCAGCATTATTATAATATGGTTGATAATGGTTATTCATTATGTCTACTTCTAAAGTAGGTTTATTTTTAGGAAAAGCATCAAAAAATATTATATTCCCTTGATGATCTTCATCACCAAAAATAGTAGTAAAAATATTACATTTTAAAGCTTCTTCTTCATTACTATTAAAATAAGTATTTATTGTGTAACTTCTTACAGAACCTTTCAAAGAAGTAGATGGAATATAGGGAATACCATAAATATGGTGTAAAGTTATACCTGTTTCATATACAGATTCAGAACCAAGACCAATTGCTAATCTCCATGTAGTTGTCATATCTAAATTTTTATAGCAAAAATTTCCGACAATTTTTTTTTGTCTTTCAGAAATATCAGTAAAAATATCTTCAGTACAGTTATTAAAAATCTCTGTAAAATTTTGAAGAATAATTTTTTTCTTTCCACCTTCTGATTCACCATCAGAAAATTTATTTAAAATAATATAAGGATTATATTTATTATTTTTTCTTACAAACTTATTATTATGTACTTTTATTATGTTTTTATTTTTTAGATAGTTTATAATATCATTACTAACATAAAATTCTTGTTTTTTTTCTATTTCTATTTTTTCTATAAGAGCTACTTTGTATTTATTATTTTCTTCACTTATTTTAACTCTTAGTTTAAATTCTTCTTCAAAAAGCCCATACTTAATTTCGTTACTAAATTTTTCAAAAAGATTTTTATAATTAATGTTTATTTCCTTAATTTTCTTTTTAAACCAAGGTTCTAGTATTTTAAATATATGAGAATTGTTTTCTTTATCATAAGATACTAAAATATCATCATAAATTTTTTTTTGAACTAGAGGAGTATTATTTTGAGGTTGGTTATTATTTTCAATAACATTTATAATTTCAATTATTTTTTTTGTAGAATATTTTTTTTTATTTTCATCAAATATAATTTCTACTTTGAGTTCCATTTCATTTTCTAAGTTATATTTCTCATTATTTAAGATTTTTTCGAAATGACTGATATGAAAAAATATACCATCTTTTATTCTATATTTTATTTTATCTTCATAGCTTACTATAAAAAAACCAAAACCTTTTTCTTTTAAGCATGTTCTATCATATTTAACAATAATAATTTCAGGCATTTTTAACCCCCAGAAGATTCAGAAAATAAACCTTCTGCAAATCTTCTTGACCATTTTAAATATTCTAAAACTTCCATTGTGGCAAACATATATTTTTCGGGTGATAAATTAACTATTTTTTCTGCTAATTTACCATCCTCGGTTTCAAGTATTTTTTGCTTAGCTAACCATTCATTAAGCTCATTATAAATAGAACTATAAGCATCGCCCGTTTCTTTTTTGGCAAAAATAAAAGCAATAGTCGAACCTAGCCCAGATTTTTTTATCATCATAGGTAAACTTTTTACATAGCTTTTATAATTTTTTTTATTATTATCCGAAATTTTACTAGCTTTTTCAAAAGAAAATTTTGCTCTTTCTTGTTCTTTATTAATTATTTGTTTCATTATTTGCATTTCCTTCTGAATCAGAATCTTCTTTATTCTCTGTAGTTGTAGCTGTAGGTACTGAATATTTATTTAATCTTACTATTCCTTTTCCAAGAGTAGCATTACCACCTATTTGTATGACTTTAAGTGGTTTTTCATAAAAGAAATTTTTAATTTCTTGTGCTTTAGTTCCCCTTTCCCAATACGGATTGTTTTCATTATGCTTCTTTTCATCTTTTTTATAATTAGTATCTTTAAAATCTCCAGCATCAGAAAAAAGATTATTGAACATACTTAAAGTATATAAAATACTTTCCGAAGGTAAATATTCTTCTGTAAATAAACCTGTATCTTTTACTGTTCCAGTTTCATTATTTATTTTTATTCTTGTTATTACTTCTGTGGATAATGTAACAAAATTCTTAAAATCCTCATCATCAAGAATGACTAAATTGGTTTTTATTAATTTTTTCCAATATTTATACTCATCAGGTTTATCTTTTTCAGGCTTAGGAAAAATAACTTCTGATAAATACTCAGCTAATTCTTTTGTATCTTTATTTGGTTTTACTTTAATCAAAAAATCTTCTAGTATTATTTCATTTTCTTTATCTTTTTCAGGAGGTGATATAGTTATTGATGATTTAAGTATTATTTTGTTATTTTTATTTTCTTCTATATAACTACAAGTATTATTTTCAATAATCTTATTTTCTTTTATTTCACAAATATTTAATTCTTTAAAAAATTTATTCATAATATTAGGGCAAGTAATCCAAGCAAAAGAACCTTTTAAAGATTTTACAGGAAAAAGTAAAATTCTTGCATCAGAAAAACCAATAGCTCCAGAATATTGCCCCTTATTATTATCTAAAACTTTTACTAATCTTTTATCATCACCATCATATCCAAATGATAATTGAATTTTTGTCAAATATTCCATCAATTCAGCTTTATCTATTTTTTCTATGTCTGATTCAAAGGCACTTCTTATCGCTCCTTTTAAACCAGAAGATTCTATTTTAGGATAATTAGTTACTCTCTCTCTTTGTATTGGAAGGTCAATTATACCTAAATCACTTCCTACACCAACATGTAGAGGTGTTTCACATATTATAAACAAAGGTTCTATTATTTTAGTCATTTTTGTTTTTCCTATATAAATTTTAGTTTATTATTTTCCGTGTAAGCTATTTTTTTTAAATCATTAGAATGTATTTTTGATTGCATAAAACCCAAATAAATACTATTATCTTTTTTAATTTCTAAGTTTATTTTTATATTTAGGTAATGTACCTCAAATTCTATATTATTCCATTCAAGAGATTCTTTAATAGAATTAAATATCTCTTGTGTTTTTTCTTTAAATTCTTTTGGAATAAAAATATTTTTATAATTAAAAAAATAAACAATTAAATAGATTCTTTTTTTTTGGATCTTTTCTTTTATTATTTCATCAATATATCTATTCAATTGTTCTATTAATTTATCTTTAGTCATTTGATAAAAAGATTTTATTTCTGCATATATGACCTCTTTATCGTCTTCTATTTTTGCATCTTTTACTAATTTTAAATCTATTTCATAATTTATATTATTTACTTTGAAATCTTTACTTCTTTCAATATAAGAATATTCGGAGTTTCTAATAAAATATTCTAAAAATTTATATTCTAAAAAAACACCCATTAATTGCCTAGAAGTTTCTGATTTTAGATCATAAAACTCTTGCAACATTTTTCCAAAGATAGTGAGTTTATATTTCTTTTTAATTTCAAGTACTATACTATTATTAATAGTCTGTGTTTCATTTTTTTTATCTATATCCTCACAAATTAACATTTTTTCTTGTAATATTGATATTAATTCATTATCAACTTGATATAAATTAGATAAAAAACTATTGTAAATCATAGCTTCGGTCATATCAAAACTAATTGGTAAATTTCCAGATATTTTTATTAGTTTTGTTCCTTCTTCATGTATGTATGCTAAATCTATATTTTTTATTTGACCTTGTATAGTAAGATAAGGGATTATTGCTTTATAACCACCTGAAATACATAAAATAAACTTATTTTTATTATTTGAGTTATTTTCTTGATTATTATTAGGTTCCTTTTTTATTTCTATAAAAAAGTCTTTTATTCCATCATTAACTATTCTATTTTTTTCATCTTTAACAGAAAAAATAGTTCTAATTTTTCTCCCTCTATCATTTTTACTCTCAAACCCTTTAGTAAAAAGATCTTTTAAATCATTAATTGTTTTATTTTCTAGAAAAGACCCATTATCCGTCTTAAAAATTGTATTTAAATTCTCAATAGTTATATCATTTTTAAAAACACAGCGTGTTCCTTCATTATTAGTAGTTTTAACAGGTGCATCTTTTTTTTCTATATGTGTATTTATTATTCCAAATAATATATCTATACCTTCTTCAAAACTATCAAAATTTAGAGATGATATATTTTCTATTTCTATAAAAAAATTTAATTCTGATTGTTCTGTAATACTTTTAACTTCTTTAAAATATAATTCAAAAAAATTCTTTATTATTTGAGCTGAAATTTGCGACAATGTTGTATGAGTTGGAATAAGAATAATTTTAAAAGGCTCTTTCTCCTCAATTTTATAGTCTTTTATAATCTCAAAAATAGTTTTTATTTCTGCACACAAATCTTCTGTATATGGGTTAATATTTTTTTCAACATCAGCTTTTTTTTCCCATTTTTCATATATTGTATTGTATTTTAACCCCTTAAAGAATAAAAATATATGAAAAAAATTATTATAATTTAAACTTTCATCAAAATTTTTATTGTTTTTATTTTTTTGTAAGAACTCAGAGAAAGTTTTAAATTTATCATTAAATTTATTTAGTTCACTATGTGAAGCAAAATTAGTTAATACTGATGTTCCTACTGTAGTTAAAATTATTTTCATTATAAATCACTCATATCATACATATCTAAAGTTTCCTCAATCTTTTCTATATCTAAAAAATTAGAAGAAGTAAATTTTTCTCTTATAAAATTTTCATAAGGAGTTTCTATATTTTCATCAAAAGGGTTTATTTGTATAGGTAAAAAATAAGCTTTAAAATTTTTATTATATTTTGTTTTAATTTCCTCATATTTTTTTCTTAATTCTATTTTATTAGAACCTATATCATTTATATTAGGATCATAAAATAAATAAATACAAAATATATATTTATCAGGTTTAATATTACTATATATACTATTTATTTGTGATAAAAATGAATCTGAATGCATAAAACCAGAGTAAGATTTTATTTCAATACATATTTTTTCTTTTTGAGGTTTATTTGTTTCAAGATAAATATCTACTTCATTTATAAACCTTCCAGTTTTTGTAATAGGATAAGAATGAATCATTTTTGTATATTTTGGTTTATCATCAGAAAAATTATCTTCTACATAATATTCAAATACTTTATTTTCTATAAATATACCAAAAATACTTTCAGAAAAATTCGCTTCACTTTTTATAAAATCAATCATTATTTCACCGAAAGAAGTAATTTTATATGTCTTTTTATTTACTTTTATAAGTAACATGTTTTCAAGTATAGTTAAAACTTTTTTTTGATATTCTGAATAAGTAGAATGATAAATTTCGGTTTCATCTTTACATTTTTTAAGTATTTCATAGTATAAAGTAGCAATATTAATATCAAAATTTATTGGTAATTTTGATATAGTTATTAAATCTTTTCCGTCTTCGTGTATATAAGCTAAATCCATATTTTTTATTTGCCCTATAATTGTAAGATATGGGACTAAAATTTTATATCCACCAGAAATATTAATTATAAATTTAATTCGAGATTTAATTTTTCTATGAACTCTTTTTATAAACAAATACATATAATCTGATGAGCTAAAATGCTTTTTTATAACATAATCTAATGTATTTTGATCATTAAAGTTATTTATTGATATTAAATCTTCTTTTAAGGTATCAATATTTGACTCTTTTTTAAAATATCCAGGGGTATTTATAAATAATGGTTTTATTTCATTTTCAAAAAATGAATCAGTTAATTTTTCACTTGACTGAATTTCATCATAAGTATTTTTTATATTATTTATTAAGTTATTAATACCTTCGTTTTCAAATTTTTCACTTGGTTTAAGCTGTAAAGATCTTTTTATACTTATTTCTATAATACTAGAATTGTATTGATTTTTTAGAAAAGTATTAAATTCAGGCTCTTTAAAAAAGTTTTCTATTATTTGTGCTGAAAATTGCGATAATATTGTATGAGTTGGAATAAGAACAATTTTAAATTCATCAGAATTATTTTTTTTTATAATTTCAAAAATAGTTTTTACTTCTGCACATAAATCTTCTGTATATGGGTTTATTTTTTTTTCATCATCAGTTTTTTTTTCCCATTTTTCATATATTGTATTGTATTTTAACCCCTTAAAAAAACTAAATATCTGAAAAAAATTATTATCATTTAAAATTTTATCAAGATTGCTATTGTTTTTATTTTTTTGTAAGAACTCAGAGAAAGTTTTAAATTTATCGTTAAATTTATTTAGTTCACTATGTGAAGCAAAATTAGTTAATACTGATGTTCCTACCGTAGTTAAAATTACTTTCATTAATAAACTCCCAGAAAAACAATACCAAAACCTTGTTTTCTATAATCACCTTTACAAATAGAAAAAGAAATTAAATCAGTTGAATTTATATTTTCTTTTGAAGCAAAATAATAAACACTTCCAGAAGGAACAGCTTTTTTCATTTGTTTAGGTTTATTATTTAACATATCAAAACCTCCTATCATAATAGGTTTTCCTATAACAGCCGTTTTTAATTCTAACTCTACATCTTGTCCTGAAATTTTTAAATTACCAGTCATTTTTTCTTTATCTATAAAATCAGGAATCCAACCATTATCAAAAATTGCTGGAGTAGATAAATACATTTTTATATTTTTAGAATTTATAGAAATATTTTGATTAAAATTTGGCAAATCAATTTTTTTACAAAAAGCTGTTTTACCTTCTGCTCCTAATTTTATAATTTTAGGTTCATCAAAAAAATTATCTGGAAAATTAATACCTTTAAATTCAACAACAAAACTTATATCTTTTAATCTGTTCATCCCAACCCTATATAATTTCCCTTCATCTATGGAATTAGTTTCATTATTTATAGCAATACCAGTTTTTGCTTCTTTAGAAATAAAACTATTTATATCTGAGGATTTAAATGGATAAGAATCTTTTTTCTCAAGATAACATTCAATATCTTTAATTAAATTATTTTCCAAAGAAGAGATATTACAATCATTAGTTATTAAAATAGAATCTACTTTATTTTTTATTGAAGAGCAAAAATTATTTTTTCTAATATTAAAAAAATCTAGTGTTTCATTTTCTTTTAAAAACATATCTAAAGGGCTTGGAAAAAGTTTAGAATCGTATTCTTCTAAATTTTCTAAATATATTTTTTCAATAACTAAATTATTAGTAGGATCATTTTTTTCTATTTCTGATAATTCACTAGGATTTTCTGAAAAATATAATGTTCTTAAAGCTCCATATATAGTTGATGGTGAAGGAGGGAAAATACCATCTGCCCAAGTATCATCTCCCATTGAAAATGGTTTTCCATCTTTAAAAAATAATGTATCTATTGGTGTAATACTAATGATTATAGTTCTATTCATACTTTGAGAATTTACTTCATTAGTCATTGTTTATTTCTCTACTTATAAAATCTGCAATATTTAATAAAGAAAGGAAATTATTAAATCCATTTTTTTCATTTGAGTTTAGATTTTTAATTATATTTATAAATAAATTTGAGAGTTGCTCTTCTAGTTCTTCATATTTTTTATTGAAAGAAGATTTTTTTATACATCTTTTTAATTCACAAATAAATAAAGAATTTTTTTGCTCTATATCACTAATTTCAAAATTATCAATTTCAAAATTAAAAAACTCTTTATTTAAAATTTTTATAAAATTATTAGATATTTCACCTTTAGCTAAATGAATAGTTAATTTTTTCATTATATTTGTAGTAAAAATAGTTTTATTTTCATTATCAATTATTTTCCATTTAAAATACGCTTTATTGATTTCACCAGAATTTTTCATAACAGAAATAGCAAAAGAATCTTTATTATTATAGGAATCCTTAGCTTCAGATACTAGAGAGTTAGATATTGCTACTATTTGATCTAAAGGCATTTTATAATGTGCTATTACTACACCAGCAGAGAAAGTAATATTATTTTCATTACCTTCTTTTAAAAAATCTTTAATACCAGTTACGACAATATTATCAAATTCTTTTCTTAATTCTTCCATTACATCAAAAATATGATTTATATTAATAAAACCTAAAAAATCATCTCCTCCTGCATAAACTACTCTTCCTCTTGATTTATTTTCAACAACCTCTTTTGATTTAGTAGCAAAATTATTTAAATATTCAGAAAGTTTTTTATGAAAATCTAAAAGTGTTTTCTCATCTTTTTTATAAATTCCAGATAAAATTTTTCCTATATTATCACCATCAAAAGCTAAAACAGCATAGTATTTAGTAAATTTAAGTTTTAGTTTTGTAGCTTGAGTATATATTTCATTTAATTCATTTTGTATTTCATCTAGTTTTTTAGGACAAGATATATTATTTTTTTTTAAATATCTAGTATCTATATTATCTTTATAATAAAGCTGAAAATCTTGATCTTTTTCTTCAAAATTATCTAAGTAATTTTGCAATATTGATTTATCTTTTATTTTATTTATCGTATCCATTAAGGCAATTTCAGCAGTAGATTCAAAACTATTATTTTTTCCTTTGGTATTAAAATTTAAAAATCTTTTTATGCAACAAATAGCACATAAACCCTCATTACGTATTATTTTAGGGCTATTAATTTTATATGAATCTCCATAAGCAAAAGATGGCTTAGAATTAGAATGAAAAAAATAGGCATTTCTTTCGCCACATAAAGAACATTTTCTATTTGCTTGTTCATTAATTTGTTCAAAAATCATGACATTTT
>JBBTGK010000314.1:0-7971 GCA_038060635.1 Cyanobacteriota bacterium
AACATGACTCTTATCGGACAAGGAATAAAAGGAACTTTGATACAAAATCCTGATGCTACTGAAACTAAAATAGGTGGTGGAATTGGTGCTAAAATAAAAGCAATGGGACCTACTTTTAAAGAATTAGGTGGAAGTGCAGTAACTGGTGCTAAATATGGTGCTATTTTAGGTGGTGCAGTTTCAGCTTTATCAAATGCTTATGGTGTTTTAACAGGAAAACAATCAACAGCTGAAGCTGTTGGTAAATTAACCGCAGATACAGTTACAGCAACCTTTTCTGGTGCTGGTGGTGCTGTTATGGGTGCTGCAACAGCAGGTTTAATTGGAATGGCTGGATATAGTGGTTTAGCGGCAATGATACCAGCAGTTGGTCTTGGTATGGTTGGAGCTGTTGGAATTACATATCTTGCTCAATCTACTGGTATGTACGATAAAATAAAAACAACTGTTCAAAATATATTTGGAAAATAATTTAATAATTTAAAAACATCTTTCTTCTGTAACAACTCTAAAATGGGTTGTTTTTTTTTGATAAAATATTATATAAGTACAAAATTAATGAATCATAAAATATGATTTTATTTATTTTATGGTAAAATCTAAATTTGTTTAAATGTAAGGAATTTATTTGTAATCCTTATAAAAAAAGATATTATATTTTCAAATAAGATAAAAAATTAATTATGCTTCTTAATAAAGGAATTCCCCTTTCTTATATATTAAATAATGTAAAATATGACCTACTTTATGCTTTGGGGGTCTCTTTATCAGTTCATTTAATTTCTGAAACTTATAAAGAGTTATTACCAGAAATTCCATTATCAATTCCAGCATTTATTGGAACATCAATTTCAATTCTCCTATCTTTTAAAATAAGTCAATCATACGAAAGATGGTGGGAAGCACGTAAAATATGGGGAAGTATAGTAAATGACTCAAGAACGTTTGTTATTCAGCTAAATTCATTTATAGAAAAAGATAATGAAATTATTATAAAAAAAATAGCTTTCAGACAAATTGCTTGGTGCTATTGTTTGGGACAATCTCTTCGTGGATTAGATCCAATAGAAAACCTAGATAATTTTATTTCTGCTGATGAAATTGAAGAAATAAAACAACATAATAACAAGGCATTAGCAATTCTTTCTTTTCATTCTAAAGACATTAAAGAATTAAAAGAACAAAATAAATTAGATATTTTTTCACAAATACAAATAGACAAAACACTTCTTAGGCTTTGTGAATCACAAGGTAAATCTGAAAGAATAAAAACGACTGTATTTCCTGTAACTTATAGACTTTTCCTTCATGGAATTATTTATTTGTTTGTGGTAATACTTTCTCTTTCTTTTAGAAATATATTATGGTATTTTGAAATTCCATTATTTATTTTTATTTTAGCTCCATTTTTTTTATTAGAAAAATCTGCTACACACATGCAAGATCCTTTTGAAAACAGAGAAACTGATACTGCAATGACTGCAATAGCAAGAACAATAGAAATAAATATAAAGCAATTATTAAAAGAAACCGATATACCTAAAACACATCAACCTGAAAAATTCCATTTATTATAGACAATTAATTGTTTATTAACATATATAAAAAATTAATCCAATTTGAATCTTTAGCAAAAGATGTGTTTGAATATTTATTTTTTATAAAATCATTTAAATCATTATTTTTAGAGATATTTTTTCTTTCAGGCATAAAAACAGATAAACCCTGTAAAGTAAATCCTATAGAATCTCTTTCTTTAAACATTAGCTTTTTTTGTTCTACCTTTAATTTTTTTATAGAGTTTTTTAATTCATTAGAATTTGAATTTTTTTCCAACTCTTCAGTAAAATCATAAATATCTCTCATACTTTCAGATATTGAATCAAGTTTTGTTATATCTTCCATTTTTGGTTTTTTTATTAAATCATAAGATTTTGTAATATTATTTTTTTCTGTTTTTAAGGATTTTAATAATTCTGATGTCATATCATCAAATGCTTTTTTATAATTATTAATTTGAGACATATCTATTGCTTCAAAAGAAGTTAAATTAGAAAGGGTTTGAGATTTAATCACCATTTGATTTGTGATATCTTTGGGATCAAGATTTTTTGAAATTAACTCATCAAAAGTTTTTGTCATATTAAGATTAGATTTATCTTTTGATTGAGAAAAATCATCTAAAGCTAAAACATATTTTGTTGTATTTCTAAGTTCATAAAGAGATTCTAAATTTCCCATCATAGAGGCTCTAAAATATATTATATCTAGCTTATCTCCATTTAATGATTCAGTTATAGAATCTGAAAAAACTTTTATTGGTATTAAAGATAAAGAATTATCCTTTGATAATTTTTGACCTTTCAAATCAGTTTGATTCCTATCTGAGCCAATCCCAGCTATTGCACTACCATTAGAGTAAATTTGTAAATATTTATTTTTACTAGAGTAATTATTAAAAGACCACTTAACAACCTCTGAAAAAACTTTAGGATTATTTGATTGGACTTCAGTTATATTGCCTGCTAAAAGTGATGCAGGCGATTCGATTGAAGAAGAATCATGACCTCCATCTAAATAATATAATTTTGAATCTCCTATTTCTCCACCATCTCTAAAAATAATATTATGAATATTTTTTTGAGGGAAATCATCCATAAAAGATAACATCTGTTTTGATAAAGAAGTTTTAGTAGAATAATCATCTGTCATAAAATAAGTTAATTTTATTGAGTTTTTATCTTCTTTATTTTTTGGTAAATTTGGTGATAAGCTAAAATCATTATAAAAAATACCACCTAAATTATTTAGTTGATTATAATTTAATATTTGATAAGAAGTATCTTGATTTGAATTACCTAAATAATTATTAGAACAACTCATTAAAAACAAAGACGAAAGTAAAACAAAAAACTTTTTATTGATAAACATTTTTGTAACTTTGTTGTTAAAATAACAGATAAATAACATTGTATTATTTTTTTTAAGAAATATCAACTTTTTTTATAGATTTAAAAATAACTTTTTTTAGAATTATGAAATCTTTGTTAAATTACACAATAAAAATTGTTCTTAACACTATATTAATATGCGTACATTAGTGAAAAATGAAATGAATTGTTTTAGAAGGTAATGATAATGATTGAAGAAATTGGTAAATCTAGAGGTGCTGATGGTGTTACAAATGCGTGGGCAATGCAACAAGCATTTACAAAATCACTAGATGCAAATGCACAAGTTGCTCAACTTGTTCAAACTTTGCTTAATAATGAAGTTAGTAAAGGGGGTAAAGATACCCAATTTACAGGAGCTTTACTTGCGGTAAAAAATGAAATTCAAAAAACAGGAGCCCCTTCAGCTAAATCTTTAAGTAATGTATATGAAATGCTAGGCGATAATAGTAAAGCTAAAGCTATTGTTTCAACTGCATTGAAAGATGTTTCAAATAGTAATAATAATAATGGCGATAAAAACTTTGTTGATAAATCTCAAAATGATAGAAACCAAACTGAAGGAGAAACAGTTACATCTGCTGATGGAACTCAAATCGCAAGGAATCTAACAGGAGTTACAGGAAATAGTAATGCTGAATCAGATCAAGATAATAATACAGATTCTAATAACCAAGATACAACAATAATTGCAAGCAATCTTAAAGATCTTAATAAAAAAGCTGATTTTAATCCATTAAAATCTGGTTTAAGTTTCCCAGAAAAAAGCGTTGTTTCAAGAATAGAAAAATTAGTTGGTGGTCTTTCTAAAGATATTGTTGATTTAGTTAAAAAATCCTCTGATCAAGGCGACCTTCCTGAATTACAAAAAACATGGAACAATCAAACAAAAGTAAGTAATAAAAAAGATAACGACTAAAATAGTATTTTTGAACGAGAAGCTGTCTAAAAAGTGTATTTTTTATAAAATTACAAGGTTAAAAACCAATGTCTCTGTAGGGGCGTTTTATGAAACGGTCTATTTTTAGACAGCCTCTTTTAAAAAGAATCTTTATGTAAGTTAAAGATATTATTACTTTTTAAGAGTTACTCCATTTACATTTCCTATAGAATAATAAACAAAAGCATCTACTTGATTTTGAGATAATTTTGTAGAACTTTTACCAGCACCATTATCTCCTTGCCCTGTATCTACAAGATAAAAATCACCATCTTTTTTTAGAATAGTAACAGAATGATTTTCTGGGTGTTCTTTATCGATAGAATTTAAGGTGCCTGTTTTTGTATCTAAATAAATACCAATTTGTAAAGTAGCATTTGGGTTTTTTGCTAAAAAATTATCAACTTTTTCTTTTCTTTGATTTATAGTATTTACAGTATCACCTGCAAGTGGTGTTATTTCAAGCCCCAATTTTTTTGCAGCTTCAATAATTTCTCCTGTTGCTTCTAATTTTGTTATCTTTCCACTTGAAGGATTATATGAATAAGAAATTCCAGAAGTTAAACCTGCACCATCTTTATCTGCAAACATATAAATTTTATCTTGCAATAAATGAGTATTTTTAAAAGTAAATTCTTTTTCTATTCCAAATTTTTCTGATAAAACTCCAAAATCGCCACCTTGTAAAATATAAGCATTGAGTAAAGTACTTGCAGCACAACGATTTCCATCATTTTTAGTTTCTTCTAAAGCATCAGATTGAGATATATTAGAAACTCTTTCAAAATTATTATTTCCATAAACTCTATCTAATTCATTATAATTTGGAGTATATTTAAATTTTACATTTTTAAAAACACTTGAACTATCTTGAATAGAATAAGTAACATTTGTTGGTTTAGTAAAACTATCTAAATTTTGTAAGACATTATCTGCAACATATTTATCTTTTAAGTTAGGATTTTTAGAAATATCACGAAGCTCTTGTAATTCTTTTTTGTTTAAAACACCATCGTTTGAAGCAAATTCTATGAATCTATCACTAAAAGATATTTTGTCATTATTTAACATTAAAACACACACAAAGAAACAAGTATAGTTATTCTATTATAATACAATTTTTTTTATTTTACTAATGAAATTTTTCAAATTAGTTATTAATAAAAAAGTTAACTTTAAATTAAAAAAGTTTTAACAAGTAATTTAAAAATTATTGTATAATATAAATATCCGTTTGATTTTATATAACGTTTTAGGTAAATTTTAAATGAAAAATATTTATAAAATAGCAATTCTAGCTTCTATAACTGCTTTAGTTACAGCATGTGCATCTTCTCAAGTTTCCACAATATCTGAAATAAAAGATGAAAATTCAACCGTTAGTATTCAGAGTGCTGAGTTTGCAGACGCTATTGAATTTGATGATATTTTAATTGATGATGAATATTATAAAAAATACCCTGATAATACACTTGCAAATGACTTTTTTACGTCCTATCAAAACTCAACTTTTGATAGTTTTAAAGCAACTCCTAAAGAAGAAGTAACTGCTCAAGGTTTTTTTGATTTTTTAAATAAAAAAGCTATTTTAGATATTTATGAGCCTTATGCAACAACTAATTCTGTAAAACTAGTTGGAAGAGTTTACAAAAAAAGATCAATTTCAGCAGAAAATGTTAAAGATAGTAAATTTAAGAATATAATTAGAACTCTAAAATATTTCATTCCAGATCCTATTTCTGATGTTAATGTTAATGTTAATGTTAATGGTGTTACAAAACAAGCTAAAACTGATAAAAAGGGTTATTTTACATTAGATATTCCAAATATTAATGTAAAACAAGGTGTAAATAAAATAAAAGCTAATCTTATTACTACAAAATATAAATTTGATGATCTTACACAAGATTTTGTTTCTGATAAACCAGATACTGATAGTGTTTCAATAATATCAGATGTTGATGATACAGTTAAATACACTGGTGTTAATCATAAAATACAAATGATAAAAAATGTTCTTACAGGAAATTCAAAAACAGATAAGCCTTATGCAGGTGTTTCTGAGCTATATAAAAGTGTTTTAAATGGTCCAAAATCATCAGGTGTAGAATGTATGCATTATGTTTCTGGTAGCCCTTCTCAATTATATAGAAGAATCCATGATTTTTTTGAATATCAAAAATTTCCTGAAGGATCTATCGATCTTAAAATAAATGATACTAAATTAGAAGCTAAGTCTTCTGATACATTTGAGTATAAAGTAGCTAGAATAAGAAATATTATGAAAACCTACCCAAATAAGAAGTTTTTTCTATTTGGTGATACAACTCAAAAAGATACTGAAGTTTATGTAGAAATTAGTAAAGAATTCCCTGATAGAGTTTTAGGAATATATATAAATAATGTAAATAATGTAAATTTATCAGATCCACGATTCAAAGATGTGAAAATAACTAATACAGCTTCAGATGCAGCTAAAGATCTTTTTTCTAAAGGCTATATTTCACAAGAATCACTTGATAAAGTTATTTCAAAAGCTCAATAGAAAATGGAAATAAACTCTATTGCTCGTACTGTAAATTATTATAGTGTAAATTTGATAAAGCCTGAAATAGTTGAAGCTCTTATTTATCCAATACAATTCGAGTTTCTTACTTCTGGATATTATAAACATGATTTTATGATTTATAATTACAAAAAAGAAGGTTGCTACCTCACTCATTATGGAGGTTTAGACCTTGATGATAAAACCCAAATATCGTTAAATTGTAAGTCAAAAATTGTTACATTAACTTATCCTACAAGCGATAAAAAAGATTTTTTATTTCAAATAGAAGTTTTAAATCTTTTAAGTCAAAAATTTAATGGTCATATTTATGATCCTAAAAGTAAAAAAGTAATAACAGCAAAAGAAGTTAAGTTTTTAATTAAATAATTTTGTTTATACCCAATTCGTGATTTACGCTTATCTGCACAAGTTTTTGTGATTCTTTAATATATTTGTATTATTAGATATGTAGTATTTTTTTGAGTTAGAATTTATAATTAATCTAATAAAAATATGCTTTTTTACAACAAAAACAAAGTAAGTAAAAATAAAAAAAAATAAAAATAAAATTAGTTCTTGAATAAATATTTTTATTGTGATAGTATTGTGATGGAAAAGTGTATTTTTATGAAAATAAGTGTTTGTATTATTACCAAAAATGAAGAAGAATATATTGAAAAATGTATTGAATCTGTTTATGGTATTGCTTATGAAATAATAATACTTGATACTGGTTCAACTGATAAGACAAAAGAAATAGTAAAAAAATTTGATAAAGTTAAGCTTTTTGAAATTACTTGGAAAAATGATTTTTCACTAGCTAGAAATGAATGTATTTCTTATGCTAGTGGTGATTGGATTTTAAGTATTGATGGTGATGAAATTCTTTATAAAGAATCATTATCTTTTATATCTGAATTAGTGAATCAAAAATCAGATTACAATGTTTATCAGGCTTTAATAGTTTCTCAATCAAATAATTCTAAATTAAAAGATTATTTTTTTAGAGATTTTCTTTTTTTAAATGATAAAAATATTTTTTATACAAAAAAAATACATGAGCATTTAGATGGAAAAATATTACGAAAAATAGAAAAAAATATAAAAGTAGAAAATAACTTAAAAGAAGATTTTAAAATAAAATATTTAAATTATGCAAATGTTTTGATTGAATGTTTAAGTCAAGAAAATAATAAACTCAATTTTTGTCATTACCTAAAACATTTATTATATTTATACGAAAAAATAGGTAATTATCAAAAAGCATTAGAAACATCTTGTGATTTACTAGAAATATATAATGAAATAAATTTTAATAGAAAAAGTAATGATTATTATGTTGTAGTAATAAAAATAATAAAATTTGAATATAATAGAAAAAATTATAATAAATGCTTAGAATATTGCGAATATATTTTAAGTTTATTTCCTAATGATTCAAACACACTTTTTTACAAAGCTAATTGTTTTAATGAAAAAGGAAATAAAAAACAATCAATTGAGTTTTATAATAAAAGTTTAGAATTTATAGA
>JBBTGK010000315.1:0-30423 GCA_038060635.1 Cyanobacteriota bacterium
AAAATAATAGCTCTAGTAAATTTATTTTTTAACCTATAATTTTTTAATGCACCCTTTTACAAGAGAATTTTTAAATTGGATGATTTAATTTTTCTATGTAGTTTTTCATAAAGTTCTTTATTTTCTATTGTCATTTATATCACCTTAAATATTTTTATTTTCGCAACATTTTTTATATTTTTTTCCACTTCCACAATAGCAAAGTTCATTTCTACCTATTTTTTTATGATCTCTTATAAATGTTTTTTCAGTATTATAAAAATAAACTTTATCATAGCCATCCCAATCGCTATCTTTACTTAAAGATATTTCTTCAGGTAAAGATGTTATTATATTTTTTATTTTGCTTGCTTCCTCAATATATTCTTTAGTTGCCTTTAAAATATTTGAATCATTGATATCCATTGCTCCAAACAAGCCATCATAAACTATTTTATCTCTAAATGGAAGTAAAGTTCCTTCAACCATAATAGGTAAATTATAAGATGGCATTACTATTTCCATATCATCTATAAGACCTAAAACTCCATAAATTTTTCCTTTATTTTTCACATCAATAAAAAGACTGTGGTTTTTAATATGACCACAAACTATAAATTCAGTATGTATAAAATTTTTCCAGCTTTTAACATCTATTTTCTCTTGATCATTTAAGTTACCAAAATCAAAAAATGAATTAATATGATGATGCATATTTTTATAGATTGATTTTCTTAATTCTAATTGTTTGAAGGGATCTATTTCTATAAAATCTTCTGGTTTTTCAATATAATCAATTACTTTTAATCTTTTATTTGCAAAAATCAAAAATTTGGAATAAAGTTTAGTAAAATATTCTGCATCTTTTAAATCTAAGTTCATTTTTAAGACCAAATATCTTTTATTATAATATTTTGATTCCTTTCAGAACCATGAGAAATTATTGATACAGGAGTATTTGTATATTCTTCAATAAATCTTATTAAATTTATAGCTTCTTTCGGTAAATCTTCTATTATTTCACATTCTGATATATCTCTTTTCCATCCTTTAAATATTTTATAAACAGGTTCTAATCCTTCTAAAATAGAGGGTGATGAAGGGAATCCATTTAATATTTTCCCATTATATTTATATCCAATACAAACTTTTATCTCTTCAAAGCTAGAAAGAACATCTATTTTTGTAAGAACCCATTCATTTATTCCATTTAATTTTTTAGAATAATCAGCCATTACCAAATCTAACCAACCACATCTTCTTTTTCTTCCTGTACTTCTTCCAATTTCATTTCCTAAATCAACCATTTTTAATCCAATTTCATTAACTTGTTCTGTAGGAAGAGGTCCATAACCAACTCTTGTTATATAAGCTTTTAAAACACCTATTACTTTATCTATTTTATTAGGAGGAATTCCTGAACCAGTACAAGCCCCTGCTGAAGTCGTATTTGAAGAAGTTACAAATGGGTAAGTTCCTTGATCTATATCCAAAAAAGTTCCTTGAGCTCCTTCAAGTAATATATTTTTATTTTTATCCATTGCATCAAAAAGTATTTCTTGTGTATTTGATATATAAGGCTTTAATTTACTTAAAAGAACCTTATAACCTTTTATTATTTCTTGATTATCTAAATAATCTGAAAATCTTATACCTACTCTTGATATTTTATCAGAATAACAAGGTCCAATACCTTTTCCTGTAGTTCCTAATCTATAAGATCTTTCTTTTTCTTGTTCTATATCTCTTAAAATATGTTCATGGGTAATAATATGGCAACGATTACTTATAAATAGATTTTCTTTTACTTTTACTTTTTTTTCTTCAAGCTTTTTTATTTCATCTAAAATAATTTCGGGATTAATTACTACACCATTTCCAAGAACACATTTTTTTTCTCTAAAAATTCCTGCTGGAATATAATGTAATTTAAATTCTTCAGACTCAATATTTACTGTATGCCCTGCATTATTTCCGCCTTGGTATCTAACAACATAATCAGCTTTTTCTGATAAAAAATCAACGACTTTTCCTTTACCTTCATCGCCAAATTGAGCACCAACAACAACTATAATCACTTATTTTTGCCTCTAAAATTAATGTAAAATAGGTTTTAATGGAACATTAAGTATAGCTTCTGCTTCATAATCAAGAAATTCATTTACTCTTTTCTCTATTGTTTCTTTATCAAAATAAAAACTAGCTAATTTTATAAACTGACTATGATGTCTAGCCTCACATCTTGTTAACTCTGCATAAAATTCTCTTAATTCAGGATCTTCTAAATTATCAGCTACTAATTGAAATCTTTCACAACCTCTCGCTTCAACTATACCAGATAATACAAGTCTATCCAAAAGACGTTCATCTCTTCCAACTCTTACGTGTTTTAGCATTGAATTAATATAATCATCTTTTACATCAGGTGATAAAACAAGACCTCTTTTTTCTATTAATTTATAAACTTGATGAAAATGTTCAAGTTCTTCTGCTGCCATTTTTATTATTGGCTCTAAAATTTCTTTTCTATCAGGATATTTAACAATAAAAGACATATTAGTTGCTAATGCCTTTCTTTCACATGAAGCATGGTCTAATAAAAAAGAATCGAAGTTTGATAATACAAGATCTATCCATTCTTTAGATGTTTTTACTTTAAGATTTAGCATAAAGAAATCCCCAAAAAATTATTCATAAATGAATTATAAATCATGGTTATCAACATATTATAAAAAATATTTTATTTTTAATGATTACGATGTCAAATTTTTATTATAAATTAATTGATTTAGGCGTTATATTTTATAATAGCTATTGAAAAATAAAAATGTTAGAATTAGGTTTAATATTTTAGAATAATTTTTAGAAAGGATTAACAGATTGAGTTTAGAAAACGTTTTACCTCCTGTTGCAGAAATTAAAGAGTCAGAAATAATTTATCATAATGAAATTTATAAAGATGAATATGCTTGGATAAAAGATAAATCTAATCCTGAAGTTATTGCTTATTTAGAAGAAGAAAATAAATATACAAAAAAAATGCTTTCTCATACAGAAGAAACTCAAGAGAAGCTTTATAAGGAACTTTTAGGAAGAATAAAAGAAACTGATTCTAGTGTTCCTGAAAAACATGGTGATTATTATTATTATTCAAGAACTGAAGAAGGTAAACAGTATAGAATTTATTGCCGTAAAAAAGGTTCTTTAGATGCTGATGAACAATTAATATTAGATTTAAATGAAATAGCAAAGCATCATGAATATACCAAATTAGGATGTTATAAAATAAGCCCTGATCATAAATATCTTGCATATTCTTTAGATCATAATGGATATGAAACTTTTACTTTACTTTTTAAAGATCTCGAAACAGGTGAAATTTTAGAAGATAAAATAGAAAATACTTGCGTTACAGGTGAATGGTCTGTTGATACTTCTACTTTCTTTTATACAGTTTTAGATTCTGCTCAAAGACCTTATCAAATTTTTTCTCATAAATTAAAAACAGACTCTAAAGAAGATAAATTAATTTATCATGAAAAAGATGAAGCTTTTTATGTTAATATCTCAAAATCGAATGACAATAAATATCTTTTTATTACTATGGTAAGTAAAACAACTTCTGAAGCTTATTACATAAATGCAGAAAAAATTGATGAAGAAATGAAGTTAATAGAAGCTCGTAAAAAAGATATTGAGTATTATTTAGAGCATAAAGATGGTTTTTTCTATATAGTTCATAATTATGATAATGCTATTAATTTTAAAGTTTCAAAAGTAGCTGTAGAAAATCCAGAACAAAAAAATTGGATAGATGTAATACCTCATAATGATAATATTAGAATCGATTTTATTCATTGTATGAAAGATTATCTTGTTATTTATGAAAGAAGTAACGGTTTAAAACATATTAGAATAAAAAATGATACAGTTGATTATTATATAGATTTTCCAGAACCTGTTTATACTTTTGAACCTGCAAAAAATAGAGATTATAATTCTAATTTACTAAGATTTGAATATGAATCACTTACTACTCCAGAATCTATTTATGATTTTAATATGGAAACCAAAGAAAGAGAATTAAAAAAACAATATGAAGTTTTAGGTGGTTATAATCCAGAAGAATATCAAAGTGAAAGAGTTTTTGCTCCTGCAAATGATGGAACAATGATTCCTATTTCTTTAGTTTATAAAAAAGGTATGCAAAAAACAGGTAATAATTTACTTTATTTATATGGTTATGGTTCTTATGAAATAAGTATAGACCCTGCGTTTTCTTCAAATAGAATAAGTTTGTTAGATAGAGGTTTTGTTTATGCTATCGCTCATATCAGAGGTGGTGGAGATATGGGAAGAGATTGGTATGAAAATGGTAAGTTTTTAAACAAAAAAAATACTTTTACAGATTTTATTAATTCAGCTGAGTTTTTAATAAAAGAAAAATATACTTCATCTAAAAAATTAGTAATAATGGGTGGAAGTGCAGGTGGATTATTAATGGGAGCAGTTACAAATATGCGTCCAGATTTATTTAAATGTGTTGTTTCTCATGTTCCTTTTGTTGATGTAATTAATACTATGATGGATCCAGCTCTTCCTCTTACTGTTATTGAGTATGATGAATGGGGAAATCCTAATGAAAAAAAATATTTTGATTACATGAAGTCATATTCACCTTATGATAATTTAGAAGCAAAAGAATATCCAGAAATGTTTGTAACAGGTGGTTTAAATGATCCAAGAGTTGGTTATTGGGAACCTGCAAAATATGTGGCAAAACTAAGAAAGCTTAAAACAGATAAAAATAGACTTCTAATGAAAATAAAAATGGGTGCTGGTCATGGTGGTGCATCTGGTAGATATGATTATCTTAGAGATATTGCAGAAGAATTTTCTTTTATTTTAGATACTTTTAATGTAAGTTTTTAATTAATACTTTTATAAATTATAAGAACCAAAAACAATTTTGGTTCTTTTTTTATTTTATAAAACAAAAAAAAGAGATACATAAAAATGTATCTCTAAAACAAATCAAAATTAATTAATTTTATTATTTTATATTATCAAAACCACCTAATTTATCGATAACCCAAAGAATTGGAGCTATTAATAAAAGAGGTATTATCGGAGCAATTCTTTTAACAGTGTCAATAATTCCGTTTTTATCAACTGCTGAACCAGATATTTTATCAAAAAGCTTTGTGAACTCTTTAAGATCTAATGTAGCATCTTTATTTTTATCAAGTTGAATAAAAACTTTTGAAGCATCTCCTGCTGTAATATCTGGAGGAGATGTAAGGAATTTTATAAAAGTTCTTTCTGTAATATTATCATCTCCACCTCTAATCATATCAAAAGTTTTCTTGATATATTTAGGATCAACGTTTGATGAAGAACTAAAACTATTTTTACCAATTGATGATTTTCCAGAAAGTTTTTGTAACTCATCAGAAAAATTACCAAACTCTTCTTTATTAAGCATTTTATCTTTATTAGCATCAGCTAATGTAAAAGAAGAATTGAATTTATTATATAATTTTGTTTTATCAGAAGATGATGGAGCTAAAAGATCTACAATTTTTTTGAATTCATCATAAGACACTTTACTATCTTTGTTAGAATCAAGATAATTAAATGTTCTATCAATTTCACTTACTTTAGAAGTAGAAAGAACTGATACTTCTTGATTTTGTACTTGTTCTTCAACAGGTAAATTTGATTGAGAACTACAACCAGTAAGGGAGTAAGAAACTAATAAAGAAGATAAAACAAAAGATGTCAGTTTTTTCATATTCAACCTCAAAAAACAAAAAGATTTTTATTACATTGATTATATTATAATTTATAATTAAGATAATTAAAGTTTAATTTAGGTTATATTAAAATTAATTTTTGTTTAAAATATAATAAGAAGGCTAAACAATTTTAAAAATATTTAACTTATCCTTAACTTTTTTATTTTGAGTGCTAATATTCTTATTATATATTATTTATGATTTTTTATTTATATTATGAAAAACAAAAAAATTCTATCAACTTTTTTAATATTGGGTGCATTGTTTTTTTCACATACAACTTTTTCATCACCTGCCTTTGCCCTAAAATCTTATGAACAGGATATGATAAAAGTCTATAATACTGTAAGCCCTTCTGTAGTTAGCATTTTGACTGTATCTTATGATGAAGATATTTTTATGGAACCTGTTCCAAAACAAGGTGCTGGTTCTGGTGTAGTAATTGATAAAGACGGGCATATTTTAACAAATAATCATGTAATAGAAAATGCAAATAAGATTAATATTTTATTTGGAAAAAAAACTTATCCAGCAATAATAGTTGGAAGATCTGAAAACAATGACCTTGCTATTCTTAAAGTATCTGCACCAGCAGACATATTAAAACCAGCTAAATTAGGTGATTCATCTAAACTTCAAATTGGTCAAAGTGCAATTGCCATTGGAAATCCATTTGGTATTTTAGGAAGAACAATGACAACAGGTCTTGTTAGTGCTTTAAACAGAGATATAAAAGTTCAAGGAAAAATACTTAAAGGAATGATTCAAACAGATGCTGCCATAAATGGTGGAAACTCTGGTGGGCCATTAGTTAATTCTGATGGAGAAGTAATAGGAATAAATACTATGATTTTTAGTCAATCTGGTGGATCAGTAGGAATTGGTTTTTCTATTCCTATAAATTTAGCAAAAAAATACATTCCCTCTTTAATAAAAACAGGAACCGTTAGTTCTCCATGGCTTGGAATAAGTGCTTTAGGGATAACTCCTTCTTTTTCTGAAAAATTAGGAATGCCTGTAAAAGAAGGCGTTTTATTGCTAAGTGTGGCAACAGGAAGTGCTGCATCTAAAGCTGGTTTAAGAGGTGGTTCTAAATTTATATTTATTGGTAATTATAAAATACCAATGGGTGGCGATATCATTGTTCAACTTGACAATGAAAAAATATCAACACCAGAAGAACTTACACAATATCTTGAAGCAAATAAAGAAGTTGGTGATAATGTTAAAGTTAAATTTGTAAGAGAAAATAAGTCTTATGTTGTTAACATAAAACTTCAAGCAAGACCAAAACAGAAATTGACTGTGAATTAGGAATAATTTGGAGCATAAATAATGCATATGTTAGCAACTGGAATGAGTTACAAAACTTCTCCAGTAGAAATAAGAGAAAAAATAGCTTTTGGTGAGTTAGAAACTGAATCTGCCATAAAAAAGCTTTATTCTTATGATTCAATAGTCGAATTAGTTATGTTATCAACCTGTAATAGAACGGAGTTTTATATAATAACAAATGATATAGATAAAGCATTTGATGATTTAGCTGATTTTATAAAAACAGAAAAAAATATAGATTATGATGATATAAAATCGTATTTTTATACTCATCATAATAAATCTGCGGCAGAACATTTATATAATGTATCAGGCGGAATTGATTCTGTAATAATCGGTGAAGGTGAAATTTTATCACAAGTAAAATCAGCATTTCATACAGCTCTATACTCAGAAACAACAGGTAAAATATTTAACTCATTATTCAAATTTGCAATAGAAACTGGAAAAAGAGTTAGAACAGATACTTCAATTGCTCAAAGACCAATTTCAGCAGGTTCTTTAGCTGTAAAAATTGTTAAAGATTCTTTTAAAGATTTTCAAAATAAAAGTGTTTTAGTTGTTGGTGCAGGAAAAATAAATCAAATTGTTTCAAAAAATTTAAAATCGGCTGGAGTAACAAAAGGAATAATAATAAATAGAACTTATGAAAAGGCAGAAAAATTAGCTGATGAATTAAATTGGGAAAAAGAAACATTTGATAAATTAGATGAACTTATACCGAATTATGACATAATAATTGTAGGAATAGGAGTTAAAGACTATTTAATTACCCAAGATAATTTTAAAAATAACAAAGAAAAAGTAGTTGTAATTGATTTATCTGTACCAAGAAATGTTGATAGTAATATAAAGAAAAATAAAAATGTAGTTTTTTATGATAATGAACTTTTAGAAAAAGTAATTGAAATAAACAAAGATGAAAGAATTAGAATAACAGAAGAAGCAAAAACAATTATTAATCAAGAAATGAGTAAATTTCTAAATTGGTATAACGCTTTTGAAGTATCTCCAATAATTTCATCGCTTTCTGTTTTTATGGAAGGAATAAGAAAAAATGAATTGGATAGAACAGTTAAAAAAAATAGTTTTAATGATGAGCAACTTAACGCATTAGAAGTATTAACAAAATCAATTGTTCAAAAAATTATGCATTATCCTGTAACAAATTTAAAAATGACAGATAATAAAGAAGAACAATTAAAATATGCTGAAAGTGTTAAATATTTATTCCAGTTAGAAAATGAAGATGAATATGATAAATATGTAAAAACAGAAAATAAAGATAAAAAAGATGAAAAGCAAACTTGTCCTTTTTCTTTAGTTACAAATATTGGTATTCCTCAAAATATAAAGTCTCAGATAATGTCTCAGAAAAATGTTCATACTGTTATAAAATCAAATTTTGATAAACATTAAATATAACTTTTTTTAAATTTAACTTAAAGTTAACCCTAAAATACTTATTTTAAAACAAGTTTTGATTTTATTCTTTCTATAAACTATAATGATAATATATGATAGTTATTAAAAAAGGTTAAAATGACAAGCATAAATCCTTTCGGTAATTTTTTCACTTCAGTAAGTGATACTCTTGCAAAAATGGGTAATGCGGTTTCGACTGAATTTAATACTTTTTCTGATAATATTCAAGATGCTTTTTCTTCTGGAAATTCTTCTTTGAAAACCAGAGATTCTTTTTCAACTTCTAGTCTTCAAAAAGGAAATAATGCCGTAAATTTTTCATTTGATACAAATAGCAAAAATATAATAGGTAAAAGCCAAGCTCTTGCAGCTGAAAGCTTAAAAAGAGTTTCTCCACAAGAACTAAAAGAATTAGGTCAAAGATCTGATAAAACCGCTTTTTTCAAAGCACTTCTACCTGCGGCTCTTGAATCTGAAAGAAAATATGGTGTTCCTGCATCTGTTACCCTAGCACAAGCTGCACTTGAATCTGGTTGGGCAAAATCTCCAATAGGTGGATTTAATATTTTTGGAATAAAAGGTTCTGGCCCTGCTGGAAAAGTTAATGTAAGAACAAAAGAATTTGAAAAAGGAAAATGGATTACAATAAATGCTAATTTTGCCAAATATAATAATTTCCAAGAAGCTGTTATGAATCATGGAAAAGTTTTTCATGGTGGATATAAAGGCTATGATAAAGGATTAGATGTTTACAAAAAAACAGGTAATGATTATGCTTTTATAAAAGCCGCAGGTCCTACTTATGCTACTAGTCCTACTTATGCAAGAGATATAGAAAAAATAATGAAAGATTATAATTTAGTTGACATGGCTAAAAAATCTTACGTTATTTAAACAAAAATAAATTTCTGATAAAATACTCCATTAAATTTTTTTTATTGATATTTAAACTTTTTATATTTCATCTTAGAAATATAAAATTCAAAAAAACTCAATGCAATTTTTAAGTTTATTAAACTAAAGATCATTTTTTTTATAACGCTATATAATATCTATTATGTAAAGTATTTATGTAAGGATTATTATGGATAAAAATAAAGTAGGTTTATTAGTTTCTCTATTTGCTACAGGAGTTTCTGGTGTTTTAGTAGGCTCTCTTTTGGTAATGAAGCCTATGAATAATGTAGTTTCTTATGCAAATAATGATGCAATAAAAAATGTTTCTTCAGTTACAAAATATGAAAATATTCAAGGGCTAAGTAAAGCCTTTATTGATGTATCTAAACAGGTTACGCCTGAAATAGTTAGTATTTATTCTACAAAAGTAGTAAAACAAAAAAATAATTATAATGACTATATGGATGATCCTATGTTCAAAAAGTTTTTTGATGTTCCTGAACATAAAGGTAAAGACAGAAAAGAACAAGGTTTAGGATCTGGAATAATAGTTGATTCCTCTGGTTTAATTTTAACTAATAATCATGTTGTAGAAGGAGCATCTGAAATAAAAGTAACCCTTTCTGATAAAAGAAAATATACAGCAAAAATAATCGGTACAGATCCAAAAACAGATGTTGCAGTTATAAAACTAGAAAAAGCCAGTAAATTACCTGTTGCTAATCTTGGTGATTCTAACAAATTAGAAATTGGAGAATGGGTTTTAGCTATAGGAAATCCTTTAGGATTAACATCTACAGTAACTTCAGGAATAATAAGTGCAAAAGGTAGAGCCGATGTAGGCGTAGCTGATTTTGAAGATTTTATTCAAACTGATGCTGCAATAAATCCTGGTAATAGTGGTGGAGCTTTAGTAAATCTCAATGGACAAGTAATTGGAATAAATACAGCAATTGCATCAAGAACAGGTGGATACATGGGTGTAGGATTTGCTATTCCAATCAATATGGCAAAAAAAATAATGAATGATATTGTAACAAAAGGAAAAGTATCAAGAGGCTTTTTAGGAATACAAATTCAAAATATGACTGAAAGTATGGCAAAAGGCTTAAAAGCTGATAATCCTAATACTGGTATAGTTGTTGGTGATATTTTTAAAGACTCTCCTGCTGATAAAGCTGGTTTGAAAAGATATGATGTTATTTTAGAGTTGAATGGAAAAGAAGTTACAGATGTTAGTGCTTTTAGAAATGTAATTGCTTCAGAAACTCCTGGAGAAACTGCAAAAATGACTGTTTTACGTGATGGAAAGAAAATAAAAATTGATATAAAATTAGCAGAAATGGATAATAATATTAAAAAAGCAGATAAAAACACTAATGATGATGAAAATTCTGAAAAAACTGAAAGACAAGAAGCAGACAAAAAACTTGGTATTTCAGTTGAACCACTTTCAAAAGATGTTTTAAAGCAATTAGGAATTAGTAAAGAAGTAAAAGGTGTTGTTGTCTCAAATATAGATGAAAATACAAATGCAGATGAATCTGGATTAATGAAAGGAGATATTATTCAAGAAATAAATAGAGTAAAAATATCAGATGTTAAAGATTTTAATAAAGCTATAAAACCAATAAAATCTGGAGATTCTATTCTTATGAAAGTAATGAGAGGTTCTAACACACTTTTAATTGCTTTTACTCAGCAATAATAGTTTTTTGTAGTTATTGTTTCTGAAAATATTTTTTAATAAAATTATAGGGTTGAAACCCAATGTTTGTGTAGGGAATTATTTTGTAAGGAACACTTGTGTAGGGAACGCTTTAAAAGCGTTCCTCTTAAATATTAGTAAAAATTATGATAAAAAAAAAATTTAAATATTCTATATTAGCATTAGCTTTTATTTTTTTTAATTCTTATTCGGCATTAGCTGAAGTTTCTTTGTCTGCTTCAATAGATAGAAATCAAATAAAAGAAGAAGAACGAGCTACTATTATTTTAAAAGTAAGTGGTGGAGATGCAACTGAACCAGATATAGAATTTTCTAACGATTATGATATAGAAAGAACAGGAACTTCAACAGAAACTGAATTTATAAATGGAGAGATTTCTAGTTCGGCATCTTATATTTATACAGTTATACCAAGAAGAACAGGTAAAATTAAAATTAAACCAATAAGACTTCAAATAGATGGGAAATCATATTCTACAGCTGAAATTGAATTAAGTGTATTAAAAAATAAACCAGTTGCAACTAAAAAAAATGCTTCAGTTTTTGTTACTGCACAAATTGATAATAAAAATCCTTATGTAAATGAACAAGTTGCATATACCTTTAGATTTTATAGTGCTGTAAAAGTTGATGGTAAATTTTATGATTTTCCTATTTCTAACGATTTTTTTGTAAAAAATGAAAATCCAGATGGAACTGCACAAGAATATGAAAAATTAATTGATAATGAGCTTTATAGGGTAATAGAAGTAAAAAAATATTTATACCCTTCAAAAAGTGGTAATTTTGTTATTCCTGCTTCTACTTTTAGGGCTGAGTTAGTTTATAAAAGAAATAATAATAGTTTTTTTAGTTTTTTCTCTTCTACAGAAAAAAAAGTGGAGGAATTTAAAACAGAACCAATAGAAATAAAAGTGAATGATTTACCAAAAGATAGACCTTCCGATTTTTCTAATATTGTTGGTAAAAATATGTCTTTTCAGGCTGATATTTCAGATAATAAGGGGAATATTGGTGAACAAATAAATCTAAACTATAAATTAAAAGGTCGAGGAAATATTTTTGATTTTGGTGGTATTAAATTAAAAGATAATAATAATTTCAAAATATACTCTAGTAAGCCTAAAACATCTTATAGCAATGAAAATAATTTAAGATTAACTGAAAATACCACAAAATTATCTATAATACCTTCTAAAAAAGGAAAACTAATAATACCTAGTCAAAAAATATCTTATTTTGATACTGAAGAAAAGATTTATAAAAATTTAAAAACAAAAGATATTTTTTTAGATATTTCTGGAACCGAAGAAAAAATTAGCCTTACTCATGACATAAAAGAAACAAATAAAGCAGATGTTTTTGAACCTAAAAAAGATTTCATTGAATATAATGAAATATCAAAATCAAAAAAAATTATGTATTTATTTGGTTTTTTTATACCACCATTTTTTTCATTCATATTTATTAATAAAACTAAACTAGAAAAAATGTATAAAAATAAGGATAAAAAAATTAATATTTTAGATGAAATTTCATTAATAGAAAAAATAGAAAAAAATTCAGATTCTATAAATAAATTAGATCTTGTTTTTTCTAAATATATAAAAGAACTTGATTTAACTAAGCTTAAAGATGAAGATAAAGAAAATTATAATAATAAAATAAATGATTTTACCGAAAAAATCTATAATTTAAAATTTTCTGGTATTGAAATTAGTGATGAAAATAGAAAAAAATTGTTAACTGATTTTGAAAATATAATAAAACTTATTAATGCAATATTTTAAAAATTTTCATTTAAGAGAAAATAAGGCTATAATAATATATTGCTAAATTTTATTTTTAAAAAGGCTGATAGAAATTAATGGCGCTTAGCCCAAGAGAATTTGTCGAAGAAGTAGAAAAGTACTTTGTAATTATCGAACAAAAAAGAAAAAACTTAAGAAACGAAAAATCTTATCATATAGAACAGAGAGTACGACTTGGTAGTATTGATGTATCTGAATTAAAAGAAGAAATAATAGAAATAACTATTTCTTTGCATAGGCTTTTTATTGCTGAACAAACAATAAACAACCTTTCAGCGGTTGATACTGAAAAAATATTAAAAAGAGCAAGACTAATTGCTTTAGCTGGTATAACTGAAAGTTTTAAAAAATACGACAATAAACAAGAAGATAACTTCTGGCAATTCTATGCCAATGATAATGATTTATCTGTAAATGAAAATTTCTATAAAAAAATTGTAGAACCAGTTTTAATGGAAGAAAACATAATCCCTTATGGATTAAAAGGTAAAATAAATTATACAGATTATATTGCCAGAGAGTCTGAATTATCAAAATCATCTCTTTCTGATATTATTTATCTTTTTAAATTTTATTTCAAATACTTCTATCCAACAACACAATTAAAAGACTTTTTTAAGGAAATAAATTTCTCTCTAACAGGTTATAAATCTCAATTAGAGTTTTTAGAAAAAGAAAGCCCTTTAAGAGTTAGTGTTGAAGATACTTATAAAAGATTGTCAGAATTTCAAGGTAAATCTGAATTACTTATATCTAATCTAGTTTCTTTTGTAGATTTTATTAATAGATCTAATAGACCTTTAAGCGAAGAAAATATTTTTGAGATCTGCTCAGAATTTAATACTTACTATTTTGAAGACTTATCTTATATTTTTGTTGATGAAGAGTTAAAAGCAGATTTTATAGATAATTTTTCTTCAATTCCTGAATATAAATTTATTTCTATTCTTGAATCTTTTGAAGATGAAAAAACTGTAGTAATACTTCCTGATAACACTAAAACAACAATAGATGAATATTTATACGCAGAACATTTTTTTGGTAAACATAAAATAAATAATATTGAATATAATGTTTATCCTCAATGTTTTAATGAAGACGATCTTGATACGCTCGAAATTGAAAAAATAAATGTTTGTGGAAGAAGAGCATTCATAAAATCTAAAAATAGTTTTGTTGCTATGCTAGGAAATAATGATTCACATAAAAAATCAGCTAAAGTTAATATAAAAGGTGAAAATTTCTTTGTTTGGTTTGATAACAGACCATTATATGAAGTAATTTCTGTTGAAAGCGATTTTTCTGAAATAGAAAGTCTTTTACCAAAAGAAAATATAATTTCTTCTTTATCACTCAAATTAAAAAATGAAGATTCTGCTCCTAGTTTTGATTTTCATTTAGAACAATTAATTTTAGTTTCTGAATCTAATAAAGGAAAAAGATTAGAATTAATTAATACTGATCAAGTATCTATAATGAAAGATTTCCCTATAGATGATGTATGTTACACAGGTGAAATTGTTTATCCTATAAAAGATAAAAGACCAGGTAAAATAGATATTTTATTGGTTGCAGATAAAGAACCTATTCATCTTTCAGAATTTGAATCAAGAGTTACTTGTGAACTAGAAGAAAGTATTTTATTTGATGGAAATACTGGTGGTGTAATAAAACCATCTCCTTATAATATTCAATATGCTCCTGATAGATTATTTTTATTCACTGTAAGAAGATTTGACTATAAATGGATAAATGATTCTTGCGAAGTTTATGAATGTAAAAACTTTGGTCGTTTCCATGTATATGAAATATTATGGCTTAATAAGTCAAAATACCTTTCTATAAATATGGATTCTGATTTCAGATGGACATTTTTAGAATGTATCAATTTTAAAGCGTCTCAAAAATTCCAAGCTTATAGAAATAATTTTGTAGAATATGAAATAAATCAAATTTTTGCTCTTGATGATGTGAATATAAATTTATCTTCTGATATAGCAGAAATAGAATTTAAAAATGTTTCTGTAAAAACTTTTGTTAATTCAGCTCAAACATCTTCAAATATATCTATGGGTTTCATAAACAAGCTTTTAGATAGAAATGAAAATTCTGCGAATATTGATAAAAGCTTTATTCAAAGACTTATACCTGAAACTAATTTAATTTATGGTAGATATGACTTTGAGTTTTTTATAAAAAATTCTTATCTTGGTAAATATACTCTATTTATAATTCCTAATCTTCAAGGTGAAGAATATAATAGTGTTTATCAAGAAAATGAAGAAGTTATAATTACTATAAAATCTCAAACACCTTGTTTTAGAAACAATAAAAACCATCAAAGTTATAAATTTGATGAATTATCTGTCTGCGATTTCTTTATAAATGCTAATAAATTTATTGATACTAAAAAAAGACTTTATACCAAAAAAGCTAAACTTTTTATGCCTTATACCGAAGTTGATATAAAATATGAACCTGAAGTTGTAGCTCTAAGATTTAGTCAAGATGGAAGAATATATCAATCTGATTCTATAGATTATTATAATATTGATAAAGTTTCACTTGTTATAAAATCTCCACATAAAGATGCTAGATTAAAAGTAAACAATAATGTTGTAAAACCATTAATTGCAAATAATTTTGGAATTATAATGGAACCTCTAAAATCAATAAAAACTTATTTATCAAAAAATGATAATACTGTTTCTATTCAATCTGGAAAACATGAATTATTTTTCTCTGTTATTTGGGATACAAAAGTATCTAATATCGAATCTGAACCATTTATAGATTCAAGAGAAAAACAATCAATTGATCTTTCGATAAGTTATGAAGGTGTTCCTAATTCTGTTATTAAATTTATAGCTACAGATGATAATGGAAATTCTTTGGATATAAGAAAAGTTTCTTGTGAAGAAGATTTTGCCCCTAAATTTGTAAGAATAGAAAAAAATCAAGCTAGTATAATATGTGATGGTAAAAAATGGGAAAATAGAAAGTTTTCAATCTATTTAGAACAATCAAATTTAGATAAAACCGAAAATATCATTATAAAAGGTATTTTAGAAAATAATAATGAAGTTTTTGCAGAGTTATTTTTTAAGAATATTGCAGCAAATGAAGAGCTTTCAGCTCTTAATAATACAATTAAAAACGAAGAAAAAAATACTTACGCTCTTTTTGAAAGAGGTTTCATTTATTCAGAATTAGGTCAATATCAGTTAGCTGAAGAAGATCTTAAAAAAGTTTCTGAATATGGAATTGATGATAAAGAAGCTAATGAGTATATAGATTTCTTTAAAAATAATATTTCTACTATACTTTTTGAAAATGAGGTGAATAAAATAGGAAACCTTGCTCAAAAATTTGTTTTGGATGAATTAAACAGGTAATAAAATTATGACACAAACAACAGTTGAATCTAAAAATAAGGATAATGATATGAAAGAAGAAGATAAAAAAAATACTGAAACTTCGGAAGCAGAAAAAGTTTTAAAAGAAATTCCCGAAGAGACATTAAAAAAAATCTTAAAAGATCTTTATCCTACAAGCATACATAAAACAAAGTATATAAATGAAAATCCTTCTTTGAAAATGTTAGCTTTAAGTAAAGGTCTTACAAGTAAAAGTGCAAAAAAAGAAGATGTAGATGATTTTTTAGTAAAACAAGTTTCTAAAATACCAAAAAGTTTAAAACAACTTGGTATAGATTGGCTTGAAAATAAAAAGTCTTTGAAAATAGATGCAGAAAAAATAAAAGATATTTCTTTATCAGTTGAAAGCTTAAAAGAAATAACTAAAGATGTAGATATGGAAGATTTTGAATCTTATTGCTATCTTGTTCAACCAGAAGTTAATGAAAATGTTTTCAATTTAATTTTAGAATTAAAAGCAAATACAAGAAAAGAACAAATAGAATCTGGTGAATTTGATACAGGAAAAATGAAAGAACTTGAAGATAGAGTAAAAGAACTTGAAAACAAGCTTTTAGATTCTGATAATAAGCACAAAGAAGAAATAAATAGTTTAAGACAAAACTATGATATTGAAAAAGAAAAAATTAAATCTAAATCTGAACAAAAAGTAGAAAGTACTAAAGTAAAATCAGATGAAGAAAAAGCTCAACTTATAAAAATACAAGCTGATTCTGATAAAAGATTTTCGGAAGAAAGAAAAGTTTATCTTGAGAAACTTGAAGTTATAGAAAAAGAAAATAAAAAATTCTTAGAAAGAATTAATAGTATTGGCTCTGATCTTATAAGTCAAAGTAAGCAAAGTAAAGATGCTAGTAAATCATTAAATAGAGTTCAAAATAGAATAGAAGATCTTCAGGCTGATAATAAAGAATTAACAGCTAAAAATGAAGAATTAAATGCTATTGTTGAAACTTCTAGTTCTCAATTAGTAAAATACAAAAAACAAGAAAATATTTTACAAAGTAAAGTACAAGAGCTTTCTATAAAAGTACAAGAATTAGAAAAATTAAAAGCAGGATTTTTGTTAAGTTCATCTGAAGTTATTTCTATTGTAAAAGAATTAAATGCAGTTGATGAAACAAAAGCTAGATTAACTCAATTAATTAATACTAATACAAGACAAATGCTCGATAATACTGAAACCGTCGCATTAGATGAATTATGGATAAAATTGATTGAACAAGAAGAAAAAATTGTTGCTGGTTATTTAGGTCTAAGTGTAGAAGAAATCATTTCTAAAGATTCTCTAAAAGAAAAAATTGATGAACTTTTAGATCTTGAAATAAATTTAAAAACAAGAGAAGTTCTTGTTAAAGTTTTATATGAAAAAGGTTATAAAGCTTACAAAAGATAATAGATTTTTATAAATCTGTTTATAAAAAGCGACTTACTATTTCTAGTAAGTCGCTTTTTAGTTTATTGATAATTTAGATGAAAGACTAATTTAAAAACTTTGATATTTTCTCAATATAAGAATTTATTCAATAGATTCAAATAGTTCTACAATTGCTTGATGATTTTTTTTATTTGCATAAGTTAAAGCTGTATTACCATATTTATCTTTAGATTTTATTTCAGCTCCAATGCCTAAAAGAACAGAAACAATTTCTTTATGACCATTTTCAGATGCATACATTATAGCTGTTTTACCAGAATTATCTTTTATATTAACTCCTGCTCCAGCACCCATTTTTATAAGATTGGCAACAATCATATCGTTACCATTATTAGAAGAATACATTAAAGCTGTTTTACCAGAGTTATCTTTTAAATTAACATCTGCTCCTAAACTAGTAAGTAGATCTGTAATATCTTTATAACCTTTGTTTGAAGCTGACATTAATGCAGTAAAACCATTTTGATCTTTGGAATTAACACTATGACCTTTTGCTATTAGTTTTTTTATTTCTTTTATATCTGCAATCTCAATAGCCATCATTAATGGGTTATTAGATACTTTTACTTCTTTATTGCTTTCAGTTTTTTTTGATTGAGAAAAAGCGTTTTCTTGAAAAACTGAATTTACTGATAATATTCCAAACGCTAAAAAACTACTTAAAAAAAATTTTTTCATTACATCGATCCTTATTTACTTTTTTTATTAATTATACAATAATTTTTTGAGAAAATACTAATCATTAAAATTACTTTGAGAAAAATAATTTAGTATTATTAATTAAATAATTTCCTAAATTTATAAAGGATTTGATGAATCAAATCCCTACAAGTATAGACGGCACTCTAATCTCTATCTACTCTTGAAATTAATTCTTATATTCTAAATACTTCTTCTTATCCCTAATTTTTCAAAAATAGCATCTAAATTAGAACCACTTATAAATGAAGTTTTATTTTCTGTTTGACTTTCAATCATTTGAGTTAAATTTTCTGGTTCAGTTTTATTTATATTATCAGTTTCATCAATTGTTCTTCTTATTTCTTTGACTAAAATTTTGGGATGAGCTAATAAAACTTCTATTTCTCTAGTTGATTTATTATTATCAACAATTATTTTTTTCAGGTTTTTTATTTCAAAAATATTTCTACCTAAAATTTTACCTTCTTTAGTATTATCATTATATGATGCATGAATGCTTAAAGCGTCATATAAATCTTCTGCACACTCTTTATCATAAATTAGAGAATCACCATAATCAGTCCTTTCTATATCATAAAAAAATAAACTAAAATCATCTTTAAATATAGTAGAAAAAATATATTTTCTGAGTAAATGCTCTAAATCTAATACAACTTCTTTTCTTATTGATATTTGGTTTAATGCTAATTGATTTTTTACTGTTAGTAATGGTTCAAATATTTTATTTTTCTTTTCTAAATATGAAGTATTTTCTTCTGAAACAAAATAAAAGTCATTATTTTCAAGTAAAAGTTCTGTTATTACAGGTTTGACTCTTTCATCAAGATCAGAAAAAACATCTATTATAATATCTAATGATTTAAGATAAATTTTACGAGTTTCATCATTAATTTTTACAATAGCATCTCTTTTTAAAAAAGAGTCATAATATTTTTTATCAGATGAAATTGTTTTAAGAAAGCTAATATTTTCTATTAAACCATAATATATTTTTCCTAAACCTAAACTTTCAAAATATGATTCAATTTTTTTACTTTCTTCTTCTGAAGTATTTACATTTATAGATTTTAAAATACCTTCAACAATAAATCTAATAACTTTATAATCAGATGGATTTTCAATTTTTTCAGATACTCTTTTGTATAAAAGTTTACTTTGTTTTGATTTAATATCAAAAATTATTTTTGCAAAAAAACCAGTAGGTGAAAATGAAAAATCTTTTGAAATTTTAGTAATATTATATGCTTTTTCTCTTTCTATATTTGTTTTGCTTGTATTTGAAACCATTTCAAATGTAGCTTTTTCAAAATCATCATTTATTTTTAAGATAGTTTTAAAAGCTATATGTCTTTTATTAATTGGTAAGTTATCAGCTTTTAGTATAAATTTTTCTAATTCATATCCTGCAAAAATTCCTTTTAAAAAAGCTTTTCTATTTTCAACATTTACAGGAAAACCATCGGATATTATTGTTAATTTACTTTTCGGGTTTATTTTTACTTGTTCATCTTTCAAAGAAAATCTTAATGATTTTTTACTGCTTATTCCGTTAGTAAGTTCACCTAAATTATTTACATCAAGTTTTTTTTCATAAATAACTTTATTATTTTCAGTAACAAAAGCACAGGCATTACCAGCGTGAATAAAACTCAATATATCTCCTCTATTTTGCTCATGTTTAAAGGTAATTAAAGAACCTTCAGAATTTATCAAATTTTCTTTATTTATTTTTTCTAAATTTTGTTTAATTTCTTTTTTTATACCTCTAGCAGAGAAAAAACCATGCACTAGAGTTGATGTTATGGGTAATTTAGAGGCTCCTGCCAGATATTTATTATTTGTATCAACAAGAGAAAAAACAACTCCTCTTCTAATCCTAAACATTGCTGTTTCTATTTTATCTTTTAAAATTATTGAATCATCATTTGATTTTATATTAGATTCATTATTACTTAGATCGTTTAAAACACTTTCTTTATTAGAATAAAAACCAACTATACCAAAGGCTGAATTATATGAAAGAAATATATCTTTTTTTTCAGATTCTTGAAAAAACTCAGTTGAAAAAAATACATTATCGACTCCAGTAAAAGAACTATAGTTGATTTCATATTCATAATGAGTTTTAACTTTAACTTTAGTCATATTTTTAAAATCTTCAAGTGAAAAACTAGAGTTTCTTTGACCTGTAAGATCTTCAACCATTAAATAAAGATTTATAAAAATTTCGTTAGAACTAAGATTTTGAATAATACTATCTATTTTTACTTTTTTAGGTTCTCCAGAGAAATAATAGAAAGTAACATCTTGATTTATTTTAAATATTTGATTATCTATATCAATTTCCGATTTCATTATATTTATGTTATCAAAATCTTGTGTTTTTTCTCTTATAATAATTTCTTCATCGTCTTCATCAACTAAAAGTAAAGAAATACTATTATCTTTATGTTCAAATAAATCTTTTATAGTTGTTTTTATTTCCTCCCCTTTATTTAATAATATTTTAGTTCCTTTTATTAGAATATTATTATTAAATTTTAAACTATTTCTTCTTTCAAAAAAACTAAGTGAAAGCTCTTCAGCTGTAAGTAATAAACCCTGTTTTAATTGTATAATTATTTCTTGTTTTTCAGAATCTAAATAACGAAAAATACTCTCAATTTGAGCTTCAGAATCTGCAAAATATTCACCATTAGGAGTAACTATTTCAGGAAGACAATAAGCATATTGTAATGTCAATCCATTCATTTTTAGAATTCCAACTTCATCTTTTTTTCTTAAATCTTTTTTAAAAAACTCTCCAACTAAAAGTCTTGATAAATCCCACATACATAAAAAATAATCTAGTGGTAAAGGATGAATTGTTTGATTTGTTTTTATAAGAACTACTGGTATATATCGAACAAAAGATCTCCCTTTTTTACTTGTAAAAGTATGTTTTAGATAAGCAAAACTATCTATTTTTCCTGAAAAAGTTCTTTTATTTAAATCTTTTAATGAAGAAATTAAATTAAAAGGAGGTAAAAAAAACTCAAATTCTGATTTATCTAATAATTCTGTAATTATTTCTAAATCTTTTAAATTATTTTTTTTAAAACCAAAATTAGATATTATAATAAAAAAATCTTCTTCAGATATTTTTGGTAATTTTCTTGAAGCTTGAAAAGAAGCTGTAATATCTATATTTTTTTCTTCTAAAGTATCTAAAAAACTCTTACATTTCTCTGCTGAAAAATCGAATGAAGTTATTTCTCTTTTACTATTATTAAGAAGTTGTTCAACTCTTTTTACATGACTCAAAGTATTGTCAAAATCTGTTATCTGATAATTTTTTCTATATAGCTTTTCTAAGTCTTCGGTATATAAATATTGAGTTTCTTCTTGTTTTAATATTAATTCTTGCTCAATAATATCTTTTTTTGTCTTTTTTTGTTTTAGTTTTTCTAAAGGATCTTGCTTAATAACATTTTCTACATAATCTGATATGTTATCTAGTTTAACTGTTTTTATATTTATGTTTTCTAGTAATTCGTTTAAAGTATCTGAATCTATTTTATCTGAAAATTCCATTTGTATAATTAACCATTAAAATAACCACAAAGCAACTAAAAAAACGTGATATTTAAATATAATAATTTTTATATCTACTATATTATAACAAACTTTTTATTTATATATTTATATATTTAATAAATTTAGAGTTACTCAAAATTAAAAATAATATAAACAACATTGATTAGTTAAATTTTTAATTTTTTTATCTGTTTTCAAAAATATATTTGAATATAAACTAATCTTTAAATAAAGACGGCCCATCAACAGTTGTTATAATTGTGTTATTATTCCATTTTAATTGTGGCGTAGCTTCACTACTAGGTTTTGATGTTAATCCTGAAGGCATAATTTCAACTTCATTATCTTTAATTATTACTATACCTAATACATAGGTATATATATAACTATTTCCAAATGATTTAAATTTATTGCTTATTTTACTAAAAAAGCCTAATTTTTCATTTTGGTTTATTGGAGAAGATGAAAAATCATATGCACATTCTACAATTTTATCTTTATATTCAATTTTCATTTTTGGCTTTAATGATGCTACCGAAACAGCTCCATTATCAATTGCAGAATAAACACTAAATACAATAGCAATTGGAGCATTATAGTGTTTTGAAATTTTAGGATTAACTTTCATTATTTCTTGACCTGGTTTATTTAAACTAGCTTCTTTAATATCACCTAGATGTAAAATATAAGGTTTGTTTTCAAGATCTCCTGGTGAATCACAATGTATCATTACCATTTTTCCGTCAGGAAGCAATAGTCCTGCACGTAAATCAAGATCATCATTTTCTTGTCCATCACCATTATCAACCCATTGTGCTGTTGCTATTATTATATCTTCACTATTTTTATCAAGAAGTATTTTATAAGACTCTTCTTTTTTTGTTAATGAGATCATAAATATCCTTTTTGATTTCAATTTTTTATATTTTAACATCTTAAATTAAAAATAAACATGGTAATAAAAAAAACAATTTGTTTTCTATAAATGAAAATGATATTATTAATTCCTAGATAAAGATATTAAATAAAATTAAAGTGAAAAAAACAACAGAAAGTGAATCTATAATTAAAATAGTTTCTAACAATAAAAAACCTCTTACTAAAAACCAATTATTATTTAATAAATTAACAAAAAAAATTGAGGAATTAGAAAGAGAAATCATTGAAGAAGATGCAAATTTAAATAAGTTATTGACTCTTTTTTCAAAGAAAGCTCGTCCTCTAATTGAAGAAAATGCAAATTTAAGAATTAAAACCTCAATGTTTTTGGCAGAAACAACATCTAAAGTTAAATATACAAAAAAACAGTCTGAAAATGTAAGTGATGTAATTGTTTATTTATGTAATGATGCTTTTCGTTTTATAGTTCCTAATGAAGAACAAGAAAAATTTTATGATAGTTGGGCAAAAACTACATATCAAGATGAATTAAAAGAACAATCAAATGAAACAAAAGAAGAGCTTTCTGATTTTATGAAAAATACTTTTGGTTTAGATATTGATTTAAAAGATCTTGGCGATGATCCAGAAGATTTTATGAAATTTCAGGAAAAATTAAAAGAGCAATTTGAAAAACCTAAAAAGAAAACTAAAAAACAAATTCAAAAAGAAGCAGAAATTGAAGCTGAAGAAGAAATAAAAAATAAAAGTATTCGTGGTATTTATATTACTTTAGCAAAAATTTTACATCCTGATTCTGAAATAGATAAAAAATTAAAAGAAGAAAAAGAAGAGCTAATGAAAAAAGTTACCTCTGCTTATGATAATAAAGATCTTCCAACTTTATTAAAATTAGAAATGGAATGGGTTTATAACCAAACTCAAAACTTGGATAAATTATCTGATTCAAAATTAAAAATATATATATCTGCCCTTAAAGAACAAGTTGCAGAACTAGAAATGGAGAAACATTCAATTAGATTGAATCCAAGATTTTCTGATATTCAAGATATTTATGATGAAAGTGAAATTAAAGTATTAGTTAGAGAACAAAATAAAAATCTAAAATTATTTGAAAATATATTAAAATCATTTGAAGAATCTTATGATAAAAAGGAAATTTTAAAGTTTGTAAATGATTACATAGAAGAAATTGAAGAAAGTGAGGAAGTTGATTTATTTGAAGATTTTTTAAATTTTGGTTTTGAATAAATCATTCAGGAAAAACACTATCATCTGATATTCTAGTACCAGTTTTAATAAGAGATGCTGGTTCTATTCTTGCATTTTTACCTATTTTTACCAAAGGAGAAATTTTTGTTTCGGCTCCTATCCAAGCATTTTGTGCAATACTAACATTAGGCGAAATATGGCAAAAACCACCAATATTAACATCATTTTCAATTGTTATTTTTCCAAAAGTTATTTTACCCTTATTAATAAAATGACCTGTCATAAAAGTACAAGCACCTACTACGCAATTTTTTCCGATACTAATCATTTGAAGATCATTTAAATCGGTATCTGCTGAAATAGAGCAACCATAAGCTATTTTCCCACCTAAAGCTCTAAACATTAAATATCTAAGGTTTACAGAATAAAGGATAATATTTTTTATTGGTTGTATCGAAACCATTCTGTTTAAAGTAAAATGTATAGTCCAAATATAAAACATATTACTATTTGGTGCATCATAAGAACCTTCTTTTAATTTTGGCGTTAATAAGCGTATTACCCAAATAGATAATATTAAATAAAAAAGAAATATAATTAGAATAGCTGGGGTTAATAACAAAAATAACTGAAAGTTGATTATATTATAAAAGAAACTAGCTGTATTAAAGGTTAATAATATAGCAGAGCCATAAGTTAAAACAGATATAATAAAAAGTAGAATGTCATATAGTAAAAGTGGTAAAATCATAATAAATGAAAAATCTTAGTAACAGCATCATTTACACTAATTTCTTTATTTACAGCTTGTTCTAGAATATTTGAAAAAACTTCTTTTTGTAATTTGTTATCTAAATATTTTTCCATTTTATCTTGAAGACTAGCTATAATTTCCTCTTTTGTTTGTAAAAACCGTCTTTTTTTTAGTTCTCCAGATTCATTAAGGAAATCCCAATGTTTTCGTATATTTTCCCATAAAATATCAAGTCCTGTATTATTAACTGAAGAAGTCATAAGAACAGGAATCCACCAATCACTTTTTCTACTTCCTTCCATTACGGAAGTTTCTAATGTCATTTTTGCAATATTAGCACCTTTTAAATCAGATTTATTAACAACAAAAATATCAGCTATTTCCATTATTCCAGATTTTATTGCTTGTATTCCATCTCCTGCTTCAGGATTTTGAACAACAATAACTGTATCTGCTGTTTTTACTATATCTATTTCAGTTTGTCCTGTTCCAACAGTTTCTATTATTATTACATCAAAACCAAAGGCTGAGATCATTTTTATTGCAGATTTTGCAGAAATATTTAGCCCTCCTGTTTGCCCTCTGTTTGCCATACTTCTAATAAAAACACCTTTATCTGTTGAATGTTTTATCATTCGTATTCTATCTCCTAAAATTGCTCCACCACTAAAAGGGCTACTAGGATCAATAGCAATAACACCAACCGTCAAACCTTTTTCTCTGATATAAGAAACTAATGAGTCAATCAAAGAGCTTTTTCCTGCACCAGGTGAACCAGTAAAACCAATTACTTGAGGATTTTTATTTATTTTAGATGTTTCTTCTAATAAAAAATCACAGCCGTCTAAAGAATTTTCAACGATAGTGATTGACTTACCTAAGGCTCTTATATTGCCTTGTTTAAATTTTTCTAATAATTCTTCTATATTCACAAACAAACTTTCTAAAACATATCACAAAATATAAAAGGATTTGATTAATCAAATCCTTGCATGTACGACGTTGCAGTGCAACGTCTCTCTAATTAATTCTGAACAATTATTTTTTACCAAACATGCTACTAACTTTATCTTTTATAGCATCATATAATCCTGTTTTTTGTAGTAAAAATTGACTTGCAATGGCTCCAGCTGCACCAATACCAACAGATAAGGCAATTCCTGTAACACCAGCAACTCCAATAGAACCTAATCCAAAAGATGCAAACCCACCAGCAACAGCACCTCCAGCTCCAGAAAAACTAGCTGTAACAGTATCTGCAACAACTGATCCCATAGCATCAGCACCTTTTTCTTTTCCTGTAACTACATTCCATGCGTTAACAATAGCAGAAACTCCACCACCGATTATTGCACCATATTTTGCACCTTGAACAGCTCCTCCAGCAATATCTTTCATTGCCATTTTTGTTTCAGGTTTCATTCCATTTCTAAAATCTTCAAAATTTTCTATTCCGCCGTTATTACCATAGCCGTTTCTTCCATAACCATTGTTATTTCCGTATCCATTATTGTTTCTATAATCATTATAATTTCTGTTATTATAGCCTCTATTCCCCATAGACTCTACACCGCCACCATAATTACTATTATAATCATTGTAGTTATTATTATTATAGTTATTATAGTTGTTGTTATTATTATAACTACTATTCATATGTCTTGTTTCTATTTGAGACATTGAATTTTGTACATGAGGAAGCCTTGTACTTTCACCTAAAACATTAACATCTTTTGCTATTTTACTTGTAGCAATACCGCCAGCAAGAGCACTACTTATAATATTTGTTGAAGCTGAAAAATTATCATTCTTTTTTAAACTACTTGCTTTTTCGGTAGCATTCTCAACCAAATTTACATCTACTACTTGTTGAGGTTGATCTGTTTGAATTTTTGATAAAAGTTTATCAGGAGGAGTCAACGATTGGTTGTTAATATTCAAACCACTTAGTCCATTGTCCATTTTAGTTTCCTCAAAAAATACTATACTATATATATTCTATAATAATTTATACCTTTTTAATTAAAAAACTTACTTTAATTAAGTTAAATAGATATTAAGATAAATATAATTTTTATTTAAAAATATTGCTTAAGAGCTAAATCTATCTATTTTTCAATTTTTATATCTTCTGAAATATAATCATAAAGCATTTCTTCTAAGTTTTTATTAAAACCTTCTTCTGAAACATGAAATTTCCAAATAGAATTATGTTTATATATTTCTGCTAATAATAAGGTTTTTTCTGTAGTTGTTTCTGAAGCAATAAAACCTGATAAATTCTTATTAGTTTTTTGAGGATTGAGTAAATTATTATTTAACTCTTCTTCAGATATAATTAAAGTTTTATCTAAAAAGCCTTCTTTTTGATTTATTTGAATTAATTTAAAGTTTATAGAATTATTTTCTTTTATTGTATGGTCTCCTAAACTAGATAGCATAATTAATATTTTATGAACATAATCATTTGTTTTATCTAAGTCAACTTCTAAAATTGAATTAAATATTTTATTTTCTGCTAGATCTAACTTAACTGAACCATCTAAACTGGAAGTATTATTGAAAAAAATAAAATCTTCTTCTTTTATTAATTTATTATTTTTATCGAGCATTAAAACACAAATTTCAGTATCATTTCCATTTATTACATTAAAATTAAAACCTAAATATACTTTATTTGAATTTAAAATAAATTTTTCACCCTTTATAAGAGAATAAACATCTTCTTCTAATGCAAATTTTGTAACTAAATTAGTATTTTTTGAAATATAATTATTTAGATCAATTGTATTATCAGAACCAGATAGACATAATTTTAAGTCATTAATAATATCATAAGAATTTTGATACCTATTTTCAGGTTCTTTTTCTAAAAGCTTTAAAATTATACTTTCCATTTTATCTGAAATTGATGGGTTTAGATTTTTTATTGAATTTGGTTTTTCCATTAAAATTTTAAAAATGGTATTTGCTATAGTATCAGATTCAAATGGTAATTTATTTGTATAACATTCATACATCAATGCACCAAAAGAAAATAAATCTGCTCTAAAATCTACATCTTTAGTACTTTTTAATTGTTCTGGTGAAATATAACCCAATGTACCAAACATGTCTCCATCTTGTGTGAGATCTGATTTAGCATTTGAATTTTTTGCAATACCAAAATCAGTTATTTTCGTAATTTTTTCATTTATTATTTGTATATTAGCTGGTTTTATATCTCTATGAATTATGTTTAGTTTGTGTGCATGTTCTAATCCATAACAAATTTGAATAAAAATATTTACTAATTCATCATTTGTAAAAGATTTTTTTTCTACGATAAGTTCTTTTAAATTTTTACCAGTCAAAAACTCCATTACAATAAAGTATTTTGAGTCAAATTCACCAGAATCAAAAACCCTTACAATATTTTGATGATTTAATAAAAGTGCTGTTTCTGCTTCTATTTTAAATCTTTTAATCAGATTATTTTTATCTTCAGGTGATATTATGCCTTCAAAAGCAAGTTCTTTAATAGCAACAGTTCTACCTAAAACCGAATCATAAGCTTTATGGATTATACCCATTCCACCTTGAGCTATTTTTTTTTCAATTTTATATTTGTTAAAGATAAGCATAAAACAAAAATCTACTTAGTATTAAATATTTTTTTCCATAAATTTAAAGATCTTTATGTTGATCTATTTTAGCATTTTTAAAATTAAAATTTACTTTTTATTTTTGATTGTGCAAAGAAATAAAATAATTACACAAAGTAAATTTAAAGTCATGATAAAAAAATATTTTTGATTATAATGTACTTATATGATGTAATTTTATTTTAATCGATCATATTTTCATAACAGTATGTCATTTTTAATTATATCAGTTTATTTAAAAGGATTTTTTTCTTTTTATCTCAGTACTTTCTTTTCTAAACTAAAATTCAACAATAAAAGGTTGTTTATTTATATCTAAACATAATTCAATCCTTTCCAGAAAATTTGTATATGTAACTTTTTCTTTTACTTCATCTAAACTAAAAAAACTTACCTCTAAGCTTTCATTACTAGTTTTAATCTCTCCAGATATTACTTTTCCTGAAAATAAAATATTACAAATACCCTTTTTTATATTTTGGTATATACCACAAAATTTTTCTATTTCTATATCAAGACCTGTTTCTTCTTTTACTTCTCTTATTGCGGCTAATTTTATTGACTCAAATTCTTCTACTTGTCCACCAGGATAAACCCAACCTCTTCTTGGTGATTTTATTAGCAGTATTTTTTTTTCTTCATTTTTTACAATTACAGAAGCTGTTATGATTGATTTTGGAGATTCATTATATATTTTTTCATATTCATTCTCGGAATACATTTTTTTATCCTTTTAATTTTTTAGCATATCATACAGGTATTTTTATTATTTGAGCTACCCTTTTTTAGATGTTTTTAATAAAGATTAATTAATAAAAAACCCCTCTTTTCAGAGGGGTAAGAATGTTTTAGAGAATTTTAAATCTTGAAATTTTATTTAACAAAAGAAGCGATGTTTGACATATATGTTCCAACTCTTTCTGTAAAAGCTGTTTGGAATTGTTTCCATTTTGTTGAATTTACTCTATCAGCCATTGTTATTTTTTTTACGCCGTATTCAGAATTAACTGAATCATTAACTGATTTTATTCCAGCTGTTTCTAAAGCTTCAGAAACACTTACTTTTTTGTTAAATCCTTGTTTAAAATCTTCAAATCTGCTTGCTCTTAATTTTGATTTTTCAGAACTTACAGTTGATGTTTTAGGAGAAGAAGAGTTCATTCCGTTTTGGTTACAAGCAGTAGCAGTTAAACCTAAGCTGATTGCTATTGAAACTTTTACTAAATTCTTAACCATTTTTTTTCTCGCTTTAAACATTCATTTAATCTATAATTCTATTATATGCGATAAAAGTTAAGGTAAGATTATGCTTATCTAAAGCTTAGTATAACAAAAGAATAAATTTTTAGTTTTTACTCTTAATAATTACATAGGTTTTTATTAACATAAAAATAGAATTAACATAAGGTTAACTTTAGTTTAATAAAGGTAAGTTTTTCTATTCTTTGTACTATAACTAAAGGAAGGATTTTTTTTAGATTTGTTTTTAATAAATAAGGATATCAAATGAGTGGTAATAACATAAGTGGATATGGAGTAAATTCTAATTTCCCTATAAGTAATCAAAATACTCAAACTCCTCGTCTGCCAGAAAATGCAGTTCCTGGGAACACACAAAAATCTTTTAAAAATGATGGTTATTCGTTTGATCTTTCAACTCTTCCCACAGGAAAAGTGCCTGATGTAAAAGTTGGTTTTTGGGATAAAGTTTCAGGCGGATTTGGCGATGTTATGAATACACCACAAAATTTACAAGCTTTTAAACAATTTGAAGGTAATGTATTTT
>JBBTGK010000316.1:0-5060 GCA_038060635.1 Cyanobacteriota bacterium
CCTTTTTCAGAAGACAATTCTAAAAGACTAGGATTATTATCATTATTTTTAAGATTATTTTTTTCATCTTCTTCATTTCTTTCATTTTGTTTTTTTTGATTTATTTCATTTCTTTCATTTTCTATTTTTTTATATATTTCTGATTTTATTGCAATCATTAAAGCTGTACTTCCATCTTTAAGAGTTTCATTAATATTAGAAATTTTATTGATAATTAGCTCAAATAGTTTACTTTCATAAGCAGATTTATTTTTTTTAATAAAATCATTTTCATTTTGATTAATAGGAATAAAAAAATTATAGTTACTATCAGTTGTTATACCTTTTACAAAAGAATTCAACTCTGCTTTATTATTAAGAAGTAATTCTATAATTTCTTCATGTCCATATTTTGAAGCTAAGATTAAAGAGTTATAATCATCTTTATTTTTTTCATTAACATTAACTCCTTTATTTATAAGCAATTGAACTATTTTTTTTTCTCCTTTTTCAGAAGCAATCATTAAAACTGTATTTCCAAAAAAATCTTTTTCATTAATATCAGCTCCTTTATTTATAAGTAATTCAGCTATTTCTGTATTTTTTTTATCTAATGCAAACATTAATGCAGTATATCCATAATTTATTTTAAATTTTTCATCAAATTTTTTTGCTTTTTTTTTATCATAAAGTATTTCTAACATTGTTGGAGATCTACTTATAGGCATATTAGATATTACTCCTGGAGCGCCCACACCATATTCATAAAAATCTGAAATATCTTTAAATTCAAAACTTTCAACAATTTTTGAATTCAAATCTGCATTATTATTTATAAGTGTTTCTACAATTGATTTATATCCATTTTCAGAAGCAATCATTAAAGAAGTTTTTCCAAAAAAATCTTTATCATTAACATTAGCACCTTTAGATAATAAAAATTTTACCATTTCATTATTACCTTTTTTAGATGCCCACATTAATGGAGTTATTTCTTTAAATTCTTTTGAAAAAGTTATAATTTGATTTACTTTTATGCCTTTAGATACTAATTCTTTTACTAAAAGTAAATTTTTATTTTCAATTGCATCATATAATTTTTTATTTAAATCTTCACTTAAATTAGTTTCATTTATATTTTCATTATTTTTTTCAATTGCAAAAACATTACTTGAAAAACTCAATATAAATAGTGAAATTATTGATATTTTTATTATTTTAATTTTATTAATCATGAATCTAAATTATAAATGATTTAGATCAAAAATTAAATAAATTGAGATATTTTTTTTTATAAATTAGACTTGTTTTTATTAGGTTTTGTGTTCATTAAATACTGTCTGGGCTATGCGGTGCATCGCCCTCCTCTTTTTATTTAGGATAATATTTTAGTCATTAGTTTATTCTTTATAATTTTATTTTATATTAGGGCATAAAAGGGCGATGCACCGCATAGCCCCCACAATATGATTTAAAAGACTTACAGGTATATCACAAAAAATAGCTCGATTTTTTTATAAATTATTTTTCACAACATTTCTTGTATTTTTTACCCCGACCACAAGGACAAGGGTCATTTCTACCCACTTTAGTTTTTGGTATTATTTTTTTTACAGGATTTATCCCATTAACATAAAACCATTGATCATTTTCTTTTTTAAAATATGACAACTCATGAAGAAATTCTTGTATTCCATTTTGTCTATAATGAGCAATAAATTCTACTTGTCCTAAATTATCATGAATTAAACCATCTTTTGTACTAATAATTTCAAGTTTTAACCATTGTGCATTAACAGACCATTCTGTCATAGTTTTAGCATTATATAATCCTCTTTTTGATTCATGAGTTGTATTTATTAAATATTCAATTTCTGTTTTTGCATAAGCAGAATAACGTGAACGCATTAATTTTTCAGCTGTTTTAGGTAGGCTAATTTTTTTTATTAAAGGTTCACAACATTCAGAATATAATAAATCTGAACAGCAAGGGCATTTTTCTTTATCCATTAATTTTTATAAAAGTTTTAAATATATTTAAAAATCATGATAGCAGAATTTTTTTTATTTTATAATATAAAAAGATATATTACGATAGTTATATTACTTTCGTAATACTACTTTAATTTGTTTTTATATTCAGCTATAATATAAAAATAACAAATTAAATATTTTATTAGAGATATTTTTTAATAAATGATAGTTGAATCTGATTTAATTAGATACGAGCAAATTAGTAAAGCGTTTGATGATATAAAAGAGCGTTATCGATCACAATTAGGTCAAAAAGATATAGATTATATAAAAGGAATACGAAAAAAAAGTCGTATTTTTGAGTTTATTGGAAGAAGTTTTATTTGGTTTGGTTTTGATCCATTTTCTTTTTCTTTTGGTATTCTATTTCTTTTTTTGCATCGTAATTTAGAAGCTGTAGAACTTGGTCATAATATACTTCATGGACAATACGATTATTTTCCAGAAATTCCTCAATTTCATTCCAGAAATTTTAAATGGAAAGCACCAATAGATGAAGAAGGTTGGAGAAGAGAACATAATGATATGCACCATATTCATACTAATGTTTATGCAAAAGATCCAGATCTTACACACGGAATTTTAAGAACAAATGACCGCTTACCATGGAATAAATTTCATTTAATTCAATTGCCTCTATATATATTTTATTTCTATCCTTTTATGATGTATAAATTTAATGCTCAAAATCTTGGATTTAATATAGCTTTTATTGAAAAAAATATTTCTAATAGAGATGGATATGCTAATTTAACTTATCAAATTGATAATGGAGATAAAAAAGCACTTAGAAAAAGAGATTTTAGATCTAAATTTAGAATAATTTTTAAAGAATATTATGTTTTTCCTTTATTAGCCTTAATTACTGGTTTTTCAATGGTTAGAGTTTTTTTTGCTAACCTTATTGTTGATGTTATTACTAGTTTATGGATGACTTTTACTTTACAAAGCACGCATTTTACAGAACCTTTACAAGATGAAAATTGTTTGGAAAATAAAGGCAAATGGTATGAATCTCAGATTAATTCAACTATTAATTTCAAAGCTAAATATAGGTTTTTATCTGTTTTATGGGGACATGTAAATTATCAAATTGAGCATCATCTTTTTCCAGATATTCCTTCTCATTATTATCCTGAACTTGAATTTGAAGTAAGAGAAGTTTGTAAAAAATTTAATATTGAATACAAATGTAATCCTACTTGGAGAACAGCTATTTATAAATATTTAAGAGTATTTTTGATATATTCTTTTAAACCAAAAGAAGAAACTAATTTAGCTAAAAATAAGGTTGAAATAGTTACCTAAAATGATAAATATATTTAATAAACTAATTATTAATAATCTAGGTAGAGATTTAACTGAATATATTTCTAGCAACACTATGAATATAGTAACAACTAAAATTAATCCTTTTATATGGACTTATGATCTAAAAGCTCTTGTTTTAACTAAATATTTAAAAGATAATGAAATAATCAATCTAACTTTATTACCAAATCAACATTGGCAAACACCTGAAAAAGATCAATATATAAATTTAGAATTTTTTATTGATGGTAAAAAATATATTCAATCTTATTCAATTTTATCAATTAAAGATAATATTTTTACTATTACAATAAAAAAGATAAAAAATGATTTTATTTTTGATTGGTGCAAAAATAATTTAAAAAAAAGTATGATTTTTGATATTTCATTTTCATTAGAAAAAACAGATACATTTCCTTTAGTTTATTTTAAACACTATAATAAACAAATTCAACTTACTGAATTAGATAAAAATAAATCATTATTGCAATTAGGTATTGAAAACGGCTTAAATCTTGAAAAAGGTTGTAAAAAAGGAATATGTGGAACTTGTAAATTGATTTTACATGAAGGCGAAGTAAAAGGAAATAAATTAGGAAAAGCGGTTTATATTTGTTCTGCTTTTCCAGATTCAGAATTGGTGGTATTAGGAACATGAAATATAGCATTATTGAGGTTTATTTATGATTATATTTCAAGAAATACTAACAGGATTAATTGTTGGTTATATTGTTTTATCTATAAGTGAATCTGCCTCTCATAATCATTTTTTACATGGAAGCCGTAAAATAAGAAATGTTTGGTTAAAAATTGGAAAACTAGGTGGTTATATTTTACATTCATGGTATTCACATCATGTTGTTCATCATTATCGTACTTTTAAAAATGATCATGTAACTCAATTTACTTCTATAGAAGAAGAAAAAAATTTAAGTGAAGATTTAAAAGCTATGGGAAAAAAACAAATTGTACTTAATAGTTATGGTTTAAGAGTAGGAAGCCCTAAAGAATGGGTTAAATATTTATATCCTCATTTACCTCATTATATCCTTTTATGTTTTATTGGTGGTGGTTGGTTTACAGTAGGAGCTTTATTTCCATTATTTTTTTATGAATGGCTTGCTCATTTTATTCATCCTTACCTTCACATGCCTTATGATAAAGCATTAGAAAAATCTTCTCCATTAATGAGATTATTTTTACTTACTCCTTATTTTAAATTTTTAGCTCAACATCATTATTTACATCATCGTTATGTAAATTGTAATTTTAATTTATTACTTGGTGGAGATATTATTTGGAGATGCCAACGTTTTTTAAATCAAGAAGATATTATAGAAATAAAAAAACTAGGTTTATTTGTTAAAAATCAGCTAATAAAAGAGAATTCTGTAAGTTTTAACTCCGAATTAGAAATTCGTCAACAAGAAAATTTTGTTGGAAACCCTGAATAATAAGTTTCAGGGTATGATGTCGAAAATAAATGTAACTTCCTTAACTTATATAAAGGGTTTGATGAATCAAACCCATGTATGTACATATGTTGCAATTCAATATCTGTACTGTAAAAGGATATTAATTAATTCTAAATACTTATCAAAAACTATTCAATTTTTCTTATTTTTTTAAAAGAACTCAAAGTATTTTTCATTAACATTGCTATTGTCATTGGACCAACTCCACCTGGCACAGGTGTTATATAGCTAACTTTTTCAAAAACTCCTTTATAATCAACA